>CAZAAF010000071.1:0-12479 GCA_964482575.1 uncultured Verrucomicrobiota bacterium
GCAGCCAGTTCCGTCTCTTTGGGCCGGTAGGTGTGCAGCATCGAGGCCACAATGTCCGGGCCGATGGACCACGCTCCGCTCCAGTAATGTTTCCAGAAACAATCGGTGTAATACTCCGGCACGCCGCCCGGCTCGACGTTATAGGGGTAGAAGGGCGCGCTCGCCAACACGAGGTCGCGCGCCACGCGACTGCCGGTCAATTGCCAGTAACGCGTGAGGTGGGTGACATTGATCTCGTGATAGACGAAGCACTCGTTCTGCCGGCCGAGATAGGTGAATGCGCCGTCGGGATAGAACGAGTGGGCGATGAGTTTCAGAAAACGCTCGGCCTCGGCGTGCCACCGCGGCTCGCCGAAGATGCGCGAGGCCAGTTCCATCAACAGAAGGTAGTGGACATCCATGTTCGGGTACCAGCCCGCGCCGTGACGGTCCACTTTTCCACCGTACGTCTTTAGTTGATACTCCGTCACCTCGCGCGCGGACGCCTCCCACTCCTTGCGCTTGCTCGGCGGGATGAGCTCGGACCACGTCTCGCGCATCAACAGATACGCCTCGAACGCCGGCACGTAGCAGAAACGGTTGATGTTGTCGTCATGAGAGGGATTACCCTTGCCGCCGGTGCGGCCGATGTTGAGGTCGCCGCCGCGATGGTTCTGGAACACGCCCTGCATCCAGCGCATCGCCTGCGCGATCAACGCCGGGTCGCCGCGCATCGGGCTGGAGGGATGGCACGCCGCCCACGTCATGACGTAGGATCGCATGCCGAAGCCGCCGAACTGCCAGAAGTTGTCGAACGCCTTGTAGCCGGCCTCGCCTTTCGGGAACCGCTGTTTCACGTCGCGGCAACGTTTGGCTTCGTTAAGCACGGGGTCCAGATAGGGATTGCCTTGGGTCTCCAGAATCGGCGGCAGCAAACCCGCCGTCGCGCCTTTCCGTGGCGCGGTTTTCGAGGATGCCTTCGGATTGTGGAGTGACGCAGCGACATCGTCGAGCACGGCCTTGGCCGAGGTGCCCATGCCAGCGGCGACCGATGTTTCGGCGTCTTCCACGGCCCAGAGCAGCACGGCTCGTTGGCGCGCCGCCTCGACCGGCTCCGCTGGCAATGCTTCGACCTGTTTGCGCAAACCGGGAATCATCTTCACGGCATCCCCGAGCGCGGCCCGATTCTGTTGCGCCTCCTGCTCCTCCCGCCGTGCGCGCGCCGCCTCGGCAAGTCGCTTCTGTTCGCGAAGCGCCGCCACCGTCTTCTTCCTGGCGGGGTCGCGCACGACTCGGAAATCACCGATCCGGATATCCAGCGCCGTCGTGCTGTGGGGGGCGCGTGTGATCATGTATTGCGCAAAGATCGCCTGTCCCAGGTCACGCACGGGGTCGCCGCCCGCCGGTGTGGTGAATTTTGCCAGCGAAGCCCGGCACTCGCGCCAGCCGGTGAAATCGAGTTTCACGGATTCGGCGGCGTCCATGTAGTAAAATGTTCCCTTCCCCTGCGGGCCGGGAGTGCCGAGGGTAAACTGCAGCCGATGACCGCTGCCGTCACCCTTGACCCAGTAGCGGATGCATCCGGCGTCGGCCACGTCGAGAGGCTTCTTGAAAAATAACGTCGCCCAGGTGAACTCGAACGGCGCAAACCCGCTCTGCCAACGCAGGACACCCATGCGCGCGCCGTCGTCCGGCTGCGGTTCCAGCGTGGCGTTTTCCTTGTGCCGCCAGGTGTCCACCAGCGCCTTGTCCGCCGGCCAGTCGAAGACGAAGTCGGCGGCGGTCGCGCCACAGGCCAGTGCCAGCACACAGAGTAAAACAATTGTCTTCATAATCGTCAGGGTTCTTTCGCCACCATCCGGGGCTCGCCCCAGACGGCCCAGTCGAAATTGAAATCGCCCAGGGCGTCCGTGACAAGACTCAGGACGATGGTCTGGCCCGCGTAGCGGGAGAGATCCACTTCCGCCGGTTTCCACGACCCCGACGGCAAATCGGCGGTCCAGAGTTCCAGGCCGTTCACCTTCACCCTGAAACCGACGCCGCGGGACTTTGAGCCATCCCGGATGCCGGCGAACGCAACAACCCGGACAGGCGTGGGCGGCAGCCGCAACAGATAGTCCACCACCATCTGTCCGTTCGGTGGCGGATGGACATGCAACGCCCGCTTCTTCACCCCGCCGACGACGGCGTCACCGGGCGATGGACTCAAGTAATCGTGGGGGGCGCTCTCGGTGCCGTCCTCCGCCACCAGCGCGGTCGAATGCGGTGCGCTGCGCAAATCGAGCGGCGGGATGGCCGCGTGGGGTTCCGCAAAGAGGAGGTAAAAACCTCCTGGCAACGGCAACGACAAGGCGTAGCGGTTCCTGCCGGCCGGCGTCATTTTCAACTCACCCTCGGCCGCCAGCGCGACGCGCGGCTGGCGCGGACTGTACACAACCACCTTGCGGGGCTCGTGTGATTCGACGCTCACCCGTGGCCGGAGAAATTGCGCCTGGTCGAAACTCGCGTTGCCTTTGGGGCCAGGATCCGCCGACAGACGCAGCACGATGTCGCGCCCGGCCAGCGGCGACAGGTCGAGCGTCAACGGCACAGGCTCGACGGTGGCGGCGTTCTTGTCGGCCGCGAGCCGTTGTTGGCCGGCACGCGCCTCCACGCGAAACGTCACACCGTCGGACTTGCCGCCCGCGTTGCGGCGGAGCCCCACGCCGGTCGTGAACCGGATGACCGGTTGGGCGGGCAACCGCAACCGGTATTCGATGAAGGTCGCGCCCGGTAATCCCGCGCCGCGCCACGGCGGATGGATGAAAATGCCATCGGCTTCCGTTTCCACGTATCCGCCGGATTCATCCTTCAACATTGTGCCTTCGCTACGCCGCTCGGCGCCATCTTTCAACCGGACGCCGACGGCGGCGCGGCCGTTGAAATTCCAGAGTTGTGCCACTTCCAGACCACGCGCGTCGAGGCGGACGGTCGCCATCGTGTCGTTGATGCTGGCGCACCGTACGATCGCGCTTTCAGACAGCACGGCGATGTGAAATGCGTTGAGGTCGCGCGGTCGCAACTGATGGGTGTAACTCTGCGCCGGGTCCAACCCAAAGAGCCGCTTTTCGTCATAAGCCATCCAACCGGCAATGCTCCCGGACACGCGCACTTCGCTGACACCCTCGATGCGCCGGTAGATTTCATTCTTCCTGTCGTCCACCAGCACCGCGCCGTTTTCCTGCCGCAACTCCGCGCGGTGGCCATCGGCCAGCCGGTACACCATCCGCGCGTTCTTCGGCCATGGCGGGGTGAAGTCCGGCAGCGCCTGCGTACGTTGGAAGAACTGCGCCTCCCTGAAAAAGGGCGCCAACAAATCACCCGCCTGGCGGAGTTGGACCGTGCTCGTCCACGCCAGCGTCGGGAGCACCCCGAAGCGATCGTAGCCGCGCCGCCACGCTTGATAGAGCGGGCCGCTCGCCGGGTTCACCATGCCCAGGTAGCCGTAGATGGCCGTATGCGGCGTCAGCAGCGAGGAACTGATCGGGTGAGACATCGCGATCAATCGGTCATTCCAGGTCCCGTGGGCGTGGTGGAGGCCGTGGAGATGACGCTGGGCAAACTCCTCGTAGCGGTACGTGACCTCGTCGAGGCCCTCGCCCGAGATCGCCACGTCGGGCAGCGCGGCCCGCAGCTCGCGGTGGAGCGCGAGATTGCCTTGGGCACAGTTTATGCCCTCCAGGAGACCGTTGTCATCGTTGTACATGCAGAGCGTCTGGTCGAGATGCAACGCATCCACACGATACCTGGAGCAAAACTCCTTCATCCGGCCGACAAACAGGTCGCGCCATGCGCGGTGGGCGGGGTTGATGTAGGCAAACTTGATGGCCGGCTCCGTCCGGTCCCAAAGCCACCAGAGCGGTTCGTGGGTGAACGCGTGGCGCATCTGTTGCCCCTTGAACTTCTCGTAAAGCGGATGCAACGGGTCGCAGCCGAAATAATTCACATGCGGCATGACGCGGAAGCCCAGCGCGTGCGCGCGCTCGTTCCACGGGCCGAATTTGACGGCGGCGGTGTAGTCGGGGTAGTTCCGGTCATAGCCGTCGCGCCGCCAGTTGGGTACATAAAGCAGCGTTTGCTCCGGTTTGAGACGTTGGGCAAGTTCGTCGAGCAACTCCATTTCCATCGGCACGGTGACGACGGCGCGAATGTCGCGCGCCCATTTCGGCTGGGTGGCCCGCGCCGCGGGAATGTCGAACGCCTTTTCCGCCCACTCGCGATACAGTCTCGCGCCCTCCAGCCACGAACCGCGGTAGGGCTTCAACCGCCATGTGACCGATTTCACTTCGCGGACGTTCGCGAAAGGCGCGGGCGCCTGCGTCTCAAAAGTGAGCGTCATCCGCCCGCCGCGGCGGTACACGACCAGTTCCTTGAACTGCATCGTCGTGTCGTCGCTCATCACGAGAAACCCGCCCTGCTTCCCCTGCAACAGCACGAACTGCGCCTCCCAACCCATCGGCCAATCGAAGCGGTATACGCCATCCGGCGCTCCCGGTCCGAGTCGCAACCCGCTGCGGCCCGGCACGAGCACCTCGACTCCCTCGGCCAGTTCCGCGAGGCCCCACAACACGCCGACCAGCGGCGGTGTCTTGACGGCAGCCTCCTGACGGATGACGATGTCCCGGCCTTCGGTCGAGACATGCTGCGCGATCTGCACGTTCCCGCCGGCCGCCACCACCTTCTCGCGCGTCGTGCGCACCCCCGTGGACGGCACGGTTCCGCCCGGTGCAATGAACGTTTCGCCCGTGACCCGGTTCTGCAGGCGTACCAACACGCCATCACGCGACCCGTCGAAGACAGGATCCTGTGCACTCGCCGCGAAGGCGCCAATGACGCACGCAGCGAAAAGAAGACAAGTTTTCATGCAGGTTATTGGTCTGCGATTGCAGACGATGATCAGGCCGCCCGATCGGCCCAACGGCTCCGTCACCACACCATCAAACAGTCACCCTCGCCAAGGCTCAGACAAACCGCCGGGGCTGGCCAGTGGCGGCGAGGACGCTGGTCCAGAACGAGCCTTCGGGATTCACCCGTTTCTTCTCGCTAATCGCGAGTGAAATCGGCAGATGCGTGAAGGTCCCGTTCCAGAGGCCGATGACCATGTTGGTCTTGCCGGCCATGGCGGCATGGACCGCCTTGCGCGCGAGCTGGTCGCACAGCACGGCGTCCTCGCAATTCGCCGGGGCGCTGCGGATGTAATAACTGGGATCGAAATACTTCACCTCCACGGGCACGTTGTTCTTCTTGCACCACGCCGTAATCTGCTCCTTCAGGAACGGCCCGATGTCAGCGTGCCGCTTGTTGCCCGAGGCGTCCTTGCCCTCCGACAGGTCCTTGAGATGTTCCAGACCGGCACCTTCCGCGACGACGATGAGGGCGTGGCGGCTGTTGGCAAGATAACGGCGAAGCGCCTCGTAAAACCCATCGGGTCCCTCCAACGCGAAGGGCACTTCGGGAATGAGGCAGAAATTGACATCCTGACTGGCGAGCGTGGCCCCGGCGGCGATGAAGCCGGCGTCGCGCCCCATGACCTTCACCAGACCGACGCCGTTGAACGCGCTGCGGGCCTCGTTGTGCGCGCACTCGAGAACATCGCGCGCCCGTTCGACAGCGGTGACCACGCCGAATGTGCGGACGATATACATCACATCGTTGTCAATCGTCTTGGGAATACCGACCACCGCGATGGGCAGTCCACGTTTCTGCGCCTCCAACGCCAGATCGCGCGCCCCATGCAGCGTGCCATCGCCGCCGACGCAGAACAGGACGTTGATGCCCTGGGACACGAGAAAATCCACCATGACGTCCCGAGGCTGCGGTCCGCGCGACGTGCCGAGCATCGTGCCGCCCTCCTCGTGGATCTTGGAAACGATCTCCTGGGTCAGCTCGATCGGGGGCAAACCGACCTTCGGATTCAATCCTGCATAACCGTAACGGATGCCCAGCACCTTCTTCACCCCGTAGTTGAAATACAGCTCGAGAAACACCGAGCGGATGACGTTGTTCAGCCCGGGACAAACGCCACCGCAGGTCACGATGGCCGCCTTCGTCTTCGCCGGATCGAAAAACAACTTTTCGCGCGGTCCCGCCTTCTCGAAGAAAATGTTTTCGGGCAGATCATTCCCCGTTCCCTGCTCCACCTGATAACGGACCCGTGCGTCGTCGGATACAAAATGGCCCGAACCGGCGCCATGCAGGGTGACCAGTCGCTTGGGTGTTGGAATGGTCCGGGGGCCGAGGTTGTCGATGACGGTGCATTCAGGAGTGATCATGGCAGCCGGCAGCTTGCCGCCAACCACGGGCCCAGTTCAAGAACGTTTCTCCACCGGCGCCGATACGCCTGCCCCAACGGTCACTTCTTATTCTGCGACTCTGCATCCGCCAGACACGGTACCGCCGGACCGGCCGCGGCCTGCACCGTCACCGTGGCGGACTTGAGCCCTTCCGCATCGGCTGTGAGCCGGATGGCGCCCGTGGTCCTCGTAGCCTGGACAATGGTCTGGCAGAGGCCATGGAACGCCTGGCGCTGGTTCGCCTTGAAATCCTCATGGCTGATGGGGTTGCCATTGCCCACAGCGGCGATGACGCCTGGACCGCTCAACGTGAACCGAATCAACGGGCTGGCATTCGGGCAGGCGCGACCCTGCGCATCCGTAACCGTCACGGTGACAAACGCGAGGTCCTGTCCGTCGGCATGAATGCGCGGACGGTCCACGCGGAGCGTGATCTTCGCGGGTTTGCCGGTGGTCACGACGGTATCCGTGGCCACGACGCGCCCGTTTTTCTTCGCCACGGCCTTCAACGTCCCGGGCTGATAGGGGACGTTCCACGCGACGTGGAGCGAGGGGCGCGGTGTGGGTGCGGTCTCCTTCTTCCTGGCTTTCTCGTTCTTCTTGATGTCGGGCACGTCCACGCAGGTGTCGAAGCATTTGCGTTCGCCGAGCGATTGGCCGTTGAGGAACAGTTCCACCGAGTCGGCGCTGGCATAGCACCACACGGGGATCTCCCGGCCTTCCCATCCTTCCCAGTTCCAATGCGGCAGGATGTGGACCACCGGCTTGTCGAGCCACCGGGTCTGGTAAAGATAGAAGCGATCCTTCGGGAATCCGCACATGTCCACGATGCCGAAGTAGGAACTCACCGCCGGCCAGGGATAGGGCGTCGGTTCGCCGATGTAGTCGAAGCCGGTCCAGACGAACTCGCCCGCGACCCACGGCGCGTCCTTCATCTTCAACAGTTGCACGTCGGCGAGGATGGCCCACGGCGGGCGGAAGACGTCGTAGGACGACACGTGGTTGTCGGCCAGAGCCGCGATGGTCACCTTCTTGCCATCGGCGGGTTTCAGGTTGTACTCGCCGCGCGTGCTGACCGAGGAAGACGTCTCCGAAGCGATCATCGGTTTCAACCCCTTGAACTCGTCATAGGCGTCGATGCTGTAGTTGACGCCGAACACGTCGAGCGCGTCCACGCCACCGCTGCGGACCGCGCCGGCGGGATTGTTGCAGGCCGAGGTGACCGGTCGTGTCGGGTCTTCCCGGTGGCAAATCGCCGCCAGCCGCCGCGCGATGGCTGCGCCCTCGGGTGTGTTGAGGTCGTCAATCTCGTTGCCGATGCTCCAGAGCACCACGCTTGGATGATTGCGGTCGCGATGGAGCATGGTCACCAGGTCGCGCTCGCTCCACTCGTCAAAGAACCGCGCGTACCCCATCGGCGTCTTGGGTTTCTTCCACTCGTCGAACGCCTCGTCCATGATCAGGAACCCCATGCGGTCCGCGAGTTCCAGAAGGCGCGGCGCGGGCGGGTTGTGGCTGGTGCGGATGGCGTTGCAGCCCATCGCCTTCAGGATTTCAAACTGGCGCTCGATGGCGCGATCCGCCGCCGCCGCGCCGAGACAGCCCTGGTCGTGGTGGTTGCACACGCCCTTGATGACGACGGGCTCGCCGTTGAGGAGGAAGCCGCGGTCTTTCGTGAACTCGAACGTGCGAATGCCGAACGGCGTCCTGCAGCCATCCGCCGTCCCGCCATCAGCAACAACCTCCGACACCGCCGTGTAAAGATTCGGATGCGCCGTCGACCAGAGCTTCGGCTTGCCGACCGTCATCGTCTGGTCAAACGCCGCCTCGGCGTTCACGGCAATGCGCTGTTTTGTCTCCGTGACCGCCACCTTCCGGCCGCGTGCATCCAGCAGCGACGTGCGCAGCGTCACCTCGCGCGCGGCGTCGGCCTGGTTCATCACGCGGGTCCGCACGCGGACGCCGGCGGATTCCGGCTTCACCTCCGGGGTGGTCACGTAAACGCCCCAGTGCGCGACGTGTACCGGTGCAGTCAGTGTCAGCCAGACGTGGCGGTAAATGCCCGCGCCGGAAAACCAGCGCGAACAGGGTTGCTGGACACAGACGCGGACAACGAGCACGTTGGGCGCGCCGAATTTCAGCAAGGGCGTCAACTCATATTCGAAACTGCTGTAGCCGTAGGGCCGGTTGCCAAGTTTCCGGCCGTTGAGCCAAACATCGGAATCCATGTAAACCCCCTCGAATTCGGCAAAGACGCGCCGCCCTTTCGCGCTCTCCGGCAGCGTGAACGTCTTGCGATACCAGCCGACGCCGCCGGGTAGAAACCCGCCGCCGCTGCCCGCCGGACATTCGGGGTTGAAAATGCCTTCGCTCTTCGGGCCTTTGGCCGACGCGTCCGGTTCGAGGCTCCAATCGTGCGGCACATCCAGCCCGCGCCAAGCCGCATCGTTGAACGCCGCCTGTTCGGCGCCCGCCGCCTCGCCGCGGTGAAACTTCCACCCGAAATCCAACGACAGCCTCTCGCGAGGGCACGCCCCCTGCGACATCATGGCTCCAACGACGAGCAACCCCCAGCCGGCGACGAACGAATTCAGTTTCATAAGGTCTCTCTTTCGGAATGTTTCGCGCGCGACCAGTGTAGCATCAAACGCGCGCGTGCGTCGTCGGAAATCCTCCATCCGGGGCATACTGAAGCCATGATCGGTGAACGCTGCGCGGGATCAAACGGCCTTGGATTATTTGAATGCCGCGAACAATGCCCGCATTTCCTCCTCGACCTGCGCCGGTTCGGCAAGTGTCTGTGCAATCTCCTCGCGCAACAGGTCGCGATAGCGCCGCCGCAGCCGGTGCACCGTCACACGCGCGGCCTCCTCGGACAGGCCGAGGGCCGCGGCGGCTTGCGGATAGGAAATCACCGTCCGATCGGCCATCAGCAGCGGCTTGAGTTTCTCAAACAGCCCGGCCTTGCCGTCGGCAGCGCACGCGTCCCGAAGCTGGCCCACGACGCGCTCCAGCAACGCCACCGCCCACGCACGGTCGTAGAGCTTGTCCGGGCTGAGATCGTCGCGCAGGTCGAGTTGGTAGCGTGTGTCGGCGTCGCGCCAGTCGAGTGAGAGATGCATCGCGTGCGCGCCGCGTTTCTGGCGGCCGACGCGGTCCCAATCGTCAGCGAGAAAATGTTTCAGCGACGCCAGCAGGAAGGCCCGGAACCGTCCGCGCTCGGGGCTGAGGCCTTCGAGATCGTTCTTCCGCAACAACCGCTCGAAGAAGGCCTGCGTCAAATCCTCGGCATCCTCCTTCGTACGGCCCCGGCGCCGGGCGTAGGCGTAGAGCGGATACCAGTAGGTGCGGCAGAGTTCCTCCAGCGCCTTGTCCGCCTGCGGCAAACCCGGGCGCCCCGCAGCGAGCACGGCCGTCCAGCGCGTGGTGACGAATCCCGCATCGAAACCGGGCGCGGTTGGGTGAGTGCCACTCATTTCAAAACGTTTCCATCAGGATCAACCGGACGGGGACGCTCCTGCCGGGTCAGGGAGTCTCCTGTTTGAACCGCAACCAGACCGAAAGATGCTTCCCGTTGATGGGCGCGGTAAAATCAAACCAGACTTCATCGCCGTCCTTCAGGGCGCCCGAGACGTAAAGATCATGGGTGGTGGTTTCGAAGCGTGTCGTTTGCTTGTCCAAAGTCGCGTCGGGAACAGGTTCCGAAACACTGATGCGGACCGTGTAGGCGATTCGGTCACCTTTGAGATACGGCCGGATGAAAACGACGGTGCCGATATGGACGGGTTGAAAACTTCCGGGTGCGACGGTTGCCGGCAGGTATTCGCGGGTGCACTCGATCCGCTCCTGTTGGCCCGCCTTGGTGGTAACGCGCGGCGGACTCAACACAACCACGTCCTTTCTCCCTGCCAATTTCTCAAGATCGTGAGGAACAGGCCCCTGGCTGGCTTCGATGAACCTGGCTTCCAGGGTGATCAATTCGGCAGCACCCGAAGCGGTGGCCAGCGCGGTAGCCACCCCGAGGGCCAGGATCCACGTCTTCATGCAGGCTCTTCTTGTCACAATGGTGTCAATGTATCACGGTCGCGACGGTTCGTCTCTTGTGCCCGACGCCCCATAATGCCCGGCTCATTTGTTGATCGGGTTGAGCGCCTTTGCGATCGTTTCGGCCACATCGGCGGGCGTGAAGTTGCCAGTGATCACAGCCTTGTCGCAAATGACGGAGCGGATCGTTGGCGCGGAGAGCACCTGGCCGTCGAAAACAACGGCCAGCCGTTTGCCAATGCTCGCGCCGGTGATTTCGGCAAACCGTTTCCCACCGGCAGCGCTGAAATTCACCTCCACCGAAACGGGGGCAACGCCGCCCGTCGGTGAAACCACCACAGCCGCGCAAGTCACAGCCGATTCGTCGAGCAACACTTCCTTGCGCAAGCGCAGCCTCCGTTTGCCAGTCGGATCGTCCGGGTCGGCCAGCGTCTCCGCGGGCGCGGTGTCGTTCGCGTCAGCCACGAGGCGGAACTGCAGGCGGGATTCATGGGTCGCCGCCAGCGGCACGTTCTTGAATTCGACGCTCTGGATCGGCCGCGTCAAATGACGGAAGGCTTTCACCTCATCAAGCTTCACAGGAAACTCAAACGTTTGACTGGCCAGTTCCCCGGAGCTGGACCCTCGCACAACAGTGTGTTGTACGGCACGCCCGTCGCGTGTCAACGCGAGGAAATCATGCTGCGTCGTGTCCGGCTTGTTCACATCAAGACGGGTAAGGCTGATGAACGTGCGGCCTTCGGCGTTCTGGCCGATGGACCCGAACGTCCAATGATCGCCCAGTGGCATCGAACCCCTGAAGTCGCCAGAAATATCCCCTCCAGTTTTCCACGGGCCGAGGCTGTACTCGAGGCGGAAGGAGGCTGTCGCAGGAAGCTGGCCGTCATTCCCCGGGCTGATACCGCACAAAAGCCAGCCAAGACGATCCGCGGTCTTCTGGCTGTATCCGATTGGATACTTCAACGGCTTCGGCTGGCCGCCGGCATCCAGCAACGTCACGCGTTCAAAGCTGTTGCTGTCAACGGCGGGATGGGAAAACCAAAGGTAAAGATACGATGGATTCATCCGGCCCGCCGGGAGATCCCCAATGTTCATGCGGGGCATATACAACGAGGTCATAAGATGTTGTTCCGCCGGGTCCTTCACCGGCGTGCCGTCGGAATGCCAGGGGGCTCCCTCGAAGGCTGGCATCAGGCGCATCTGCCCGTCGCGGTCTTTCGCCCACGTGACGGTCTCATTCCACGCCAGAAACCGGAGCTTCGGCGGTTCCGAAAGTACGGACGGATCCTGATTCGACGCTGGCAATGGCATGCGGGACGGCTCACGCGGCCCAGCCACGGCGCGCGTGTTGAAGACCACCTTGCCGACGACGTTGAACATGAAAAGGGGTTGCGGGGGATGGTTGCGGCGCTCGATCTGGAGCATGCTGTTCACCGGCCCGGCTTGGGCCACGCGGCCAAGCATCGCCTTGCCGTCCGTCCGATAGACCACGATGTCGCCCGTCTCATAGGCGGTGGCCCGTTTGTAAACCAGCACGTAACTGCCCTGCGGAATCTCGGGACTGGCCGCATCACTGACGGCCCAGTAGGGCGCGAGCACGCTCGTGTGAATCGCAACCCCGAGAGCCAGACCGATGCTGATGCTCACCAGCCAGTTCAACCATCGTGGCGTCCTGAATTGATCCGGCACCAGACCCTGCTGCCGGGCCCAAACCGTGGACGCGACGAACTCGTGCTGCATTTTCAAGAACATCGGGTAAAACGCCAGCCCGATGACAAGAACGGCGAGGGCGTAAATCCAGTTCAGCGGGCTGGGCAAGGCGGACAGGAAAAAGAAGGGACCAAAGAAAGTTCCCGCATTCCAAGCTCCGAACATCGCCCCCCGCCACATCAGTTCGCGTTTCTCGGTTTTCGTCATGTGCGCCTGAATTTCGCGCGCGCGCCCACGGAGACAGCCCTGCCAGGCACCCTTCCGCCGCCGCTGGCGGCGCGCCGTTGAGTGGCTTGTTCATCGCACACCGGACACGGCGGATAATGAGCCAACCAACCGTTATGGAGATGACCAACAACACCGCGGCCCGGGCAATACTACCTGATGAACGGACGTCAGCAAAAGCCGTCGTCA
>CAZAAF010000072.1:0-5686 GCA_964482575.1 uncultured Verrucomicrobiota bacterium
ACACGCCCAAGAACAACAAAACCAAGTACAAACGGTTGCCCGGGCGCTGAAGACCGGCGGCAGGGCCGGCGCACACCCCCGCCCCTGCCCCAAACCCGCCCTTACTTGCACGCGCCGAACACGTCGCGCACGGCTTCGAGGTACTTCATGCCGTGGACGGTGTCGGGCTCCAGGTAACTCCCCTCGGTCCACTCGTTCCAGCAGTTGATATTGAAAATGCGCGGGCCGTTCTTCCGTGCCAGCAGCCGTGCCTTCGTCATTTCCAGCGCCTTGCGGAACCGCTCCGGCGTGTTGCCGCCGATGGTGTTGGTGAACGGATAGCCGAAGTTGCCAAACTCGTCGTCCTGGCAGGCGCGCGGGCTCGAATCCCAGCCCATCGTCACGTTCGGGAAGTACGGCACATCGAACATCGTCTCGGCCTTCGCCCAGTACTCGAAATACTTGTCCCGCACCTCGTCATAGTCCGTCTGCTGCTTCGGCAGCGGCACGTGATGTATCCAGACATACGAGGTCACCGAATCGAACCCCAGGTCGCGCACCAGCTTCGGCGCATCCACCACCTTCTGTTCGCCGGGCAGGATCGTCCGTCCCCAGACGACGGCGTTCAGGTGCAGACCGGGCAATCCCGCGGCGCGGGCCTTGGCGCGGAACTTGTCCAGCGCGGCACGCGTCGCCTCGACCGAGCCGAAGTTTGAGAGCAGCTTGGTCAGGTCGTAGAACGAGAAATACGGCTTGCCGTCGATCTTCCAATAGGAGGGCTGTAGGAAGTAATGCTGGATGACGAGGTCGCATATCTTCTCGAAGTTCTCCGGCGTCACCTTGCCCGGGTAGAGCAACGGGTGTTTGCCGTGGCGATGCGCCGGGTGGATGTCGGTCCAGTCGTGGTTGGCCCACATCAGGCCGAACTTGACGCGGTTGTTGTTCTTCGCCTTGAGATAGCCGCGGTCCAGGCAGTCATCGAGGAACGGGCCGTCGTCGTAATAGTACCAGTCGAAGATGAACGCCCCGACACCGTGGTCGGCGGCGGCGGCGATCTTCATCTCCATGACCTTCGGGTCGGACTCGTCCACACATCCCCACTGCGGCAGGTGCGGCTGCTGATGGCCGGGGAACCGCGGTTTCGCGGCCTTCACCAGCTCCCACTCATCCCAGGTGGCGCCCTTCTGCTTCACGTTCCGGGCGTCGCCCGGATGGTAGTTCGCAAAATAGTAGCTTGCGACGGTGATGGAGGCATCCGCGCCCGCCTTCTCCCCGCCGTGCGCGCCGCCACACATCCCGATCATCCCCGCCAGACACAGCATGTACGTTGTCCATTTCATAGTCGTCAGTCTCATCATTCCCGTTTCCGATTTGCGTCCACTCGTCCCCTATTGCACCCGTTGCCACGTCAACCGTCGCGACCGCTTCTCGCCATTGGCCGTGAACGGCGGCGGCTCCAAGATCAACTTGTCCCCCGTAAGCGCGAACTTCCGCCGTTGTCCGCCGCCCTCCCAGTTCGGCAGCAGGCTGCCCTCGACGTGGTGAATCACCAGGCTCTCCTTCTCCCGCACCTCGTAGGTCCCGAAATAAGCCGCGTAGCCGACAAACGCCGTCTTGATCTCCGCGGGCAACGCGCGATGCACATCCTCCGTCGCGAGGCGCCGACGGCCCCGGCGCATCGCCTGCGCCGCCATGTGGCCGCTGGCGTCGTACGTCAGCACCCCCGCGGCATCGGGCCCGAAATCCACCGGGTCCACCCGCTTCCCGCTGGCGTCGCGTTCCTCGATGGAGACCAGCTTCCACGTACCCACCAGCCGGCTCGCGGTGGAGGGCGATGGTTCGGCGGAAACGGCGCGCAACGCGGCCGATGTCACCAACGCCGAAACCACAAGAGCGAACAACCCTGGATGAATGCGTCTGGTTTTCATGATTTCTCTCTCAGACAGGCTGTTGACCCATCACCGTGCGTCTCCTTCCACCACGATCTGCACCGGCCCCATCAGGCCCGACGGCATCAACAGCGTCTCCGCGGTCAACTTGCGGATGTTGGTCTTCGTGAGCCGTTTCTCTGGCGGCAGCGAGGCGTCGCCGATGATGCGGTTGGGCCAGAAATTCACCACTTCGACTTCAAGCACGTTGCCGGAGGGCTTCAACAAACCGGTCACCTCCACCCGGAACGGCGGGGCCCAGACCACGCCGAGCGACCGGCCGTTGAGCCGGACCCCGGCCAGCTCGCGCACGCTGCCAAAATCGAGGAATGCGTGAGCCGCGTTGATCGCGGCGGCTGAAGCGTCGAATTGCTTTCGATAGACCGCTGTGCCGGAGTAATAACGAATGCCCGGCTCCGGGCGCTTGCTCCAATCCTCCAGCCCGTCCATTGTCACCGTCCCCGGCCCGCCCCAACGCGGGTCGAACTTCACTTCCCAACCGCCCTTGATATCCGCCACGGGCGCAAAGGACGGGAAGTTCTTCGCGGTGGCGGCCCCCGCCGCGGTGGGAGTCCTGAAGACAACAAACATCGAGCCGCAAGGCGCGAACTCCAGCGGAGCAACGGTTCGCCCGCCCTCTTCGCGGAACTCCGACAAACGGCGGGTCTTTCCTGTCACCGCATCCCACAACTCGGGCGCCTTGCCCGCGACGCGAAACACAGCCGTGATGCGCTCCGCACGATTGGTGCGGTTCGCAATGAAATACACGTCGGCGTTGCCATCGCGCCGATGGATGTAATCGAGATCGGTCTGCGCGTCGCCGCCGGTGAACTCGAAGTCGGGCTTCACCCCGCCCGCCAGCAGCACGTCGCGCGCCGCCTTGCCCGAGACAACACGCCCGTTATCCCAAAGCGCCGCGGCAATCTCCTTCACCTCCGCATCGCTGTCCGTCCGGCCTTCGGCCTCCACCGGCTTCGGCCCGACCACCGTCGCGCCCGCCTCGACCAACGCCTTCACCTTGCGCAGGACCGCGAGCGAGATGGACTTCTGGTCGCGCAACACCAGCACGCGATAGTTCATGCCGTCGGGCAGCACAATCCGTCCGTCCTTGACCGTCGCGCGGGTCAACAGCGCTTCCTCGGTGATGACATCGTAATCAAAACCCGGCAGCACATGGGCCGGGTCGGTGCGCTTGTGCTGGGCGAAGTTCGGCACGTGATCGCCGTAGTAATAGCAGGCGTCGGCGACGAACAGCCCGCGTTGCAGCATGGCCTGGCACCGGTTGATGTAGCCAAAGAATGGCGCGGACTTGTTCCACCATGTCACGTTCGGGTTCAGGTGGGTGCCCGCGAAATACTGGAGACCGGGCATTCCCTGTTCGGCGGGCGAATTCACGAACGCGTGCCAGACCAGCAGGTTCAATCCTTCGCAACAGGCCTTGTCGAACGACGGTTTCAGGTTGTCCCACAGCGTCTCCTGCCAGTGCGGTCCGATGGTGGTGAACCCCTCGGCCACCACGAGCCGGCGGCCATAGGTGTGCGCCGCCGACGCGGGCTGTTTGACGAAGAAGCGGTTGGCATCCCCGATGCGATGCCGCCACGACCATGCCCAGAACTCGCTCATCGGCGCGTCGTCAAACCCGAGGCAGCGTTGCGCATCAATCGGCACCGCGTGCGGCCCGCCGCTTTCCGGGTGAATGAGCAGGCCGTGCTTGTGCGCCCGGTCGCGGAACGGCCGGTAGTGATTATCAATGGCAAGGTCCCCGAGGGTCTTGCGGAAGTCGTGAAGGAAGCGGTTGCTCGCCTGCCGGCTCTCGACAATGCGACCCGCCATCACCGGCAGCCACGGCAGCAAATCGTACCCGCGCCTTTTCCAGAACTCCTCGCGCATGGCCGGGGTCCAGTTCAGCGGCTCGACCTCCCAACTGTCCGTGTGGAGGTATTTCAGCGTCGTCCCGGCCAGCGGGCCCGCGTCCGCAATGAGCGGTTCCACCACCGCGTCCCAGTACCGCTGGAAGGCGCCCGCATCGAGCACGTCCACGGCGAACCCCTCCCACCCCTCGCTGCACGTGGACACGTGCGAATGATCTCCAATCGTATACCCAAACCGGAGCACCTGCCACGCGCCCGCGGGTGCGTCCCAATGCAATGTTCCATCCTTGTCCAGCTTCGTCGTGAGATCAACCACGTCCCCCGGGTGCGTCTCCTCCTCGCCCGGCACCGCGGCGACATCCTCGAACAACAACGATGTATCCGGCGCGGAGAAATGGAGTGGCTTGTGGCCTGCCTTCTGCTCCCAGTTCTGGAGCGTCCGCCGTTTGGTCCCGGTCGGCCAGATGCCGTCCTTGCCGCCGAGTTTCAGTTCCGCGATTTGCGCATTGCGCGGCGATTTCGGGAAACGCGGGTCGCTGGAGCTGAAAATGACAAGCCGGAACGCCCGTCCGGTCACGGCGTCAAATGTCACATCCGTTTCTTTCGCGCCGTCACCTCGAAACGCTTTGACCGATCGAAACACCTTGCCGTCGTCCGACACTTGCAGTTTGCACTCGCGCGGTCCGTAGCCCGGACGCGGTGTCAGCGTCAGCCGATCCACACTGACCGGGGCGACAAAATCGAACTGCACCCATTCCGGCCGCTCGCGCGAGGGGCCTTCACCGGATTTGCTGCCATTGGAGACCCAAAACGTCGCCGGGTCGCCATCCGCGAGCTGGGACACCGCGCGACCCGACAACTCCGAGCTGGCCCGGGCACCTCCAAACACGTTCTTCGCCTCCGCCGGCTTCAACCGGTACGCCACGACAAAGGCATCGCGGTAATATCCCTCGCGTTTCGGGGGCTCCGACAGTTTTTGCGCGACCGTCGCGGAGCCCACCACGCGGGCCTCGGACCAGACGAGTTTCTTGGCCGCGTCGTCCGGCGTCACCATCGGCCCGCCGAGGTTCCACCCGCTCTGGATGTTCAGGCTCATCTCCAACCCGAGCCTGGCCGCCTCGTGCAGGCAGTGCTTGTACAACTCGCGCCACTCGGGCGTGAAGAACGTCGGCCCGTGCGGGGCGCGCTCGTTGCCGTCCTGGCTGGAGCCGTCGGCGTCCGTGATCAACGCCCCTCCAAACCCCTTCGCCTTCATCTCCTCCAGGTCATGCGTGATGGACGACTTCGTAACACATCCGTTGATCCACCACCAGTACGCCCGCAAGCGCGCGGTGCGCGGCGGCGAGGCGAAGGCTTCGTCCAGACCCTCGGCGGCAAGGGCCGAGGGCGCCAGCATCCCCAGCAACAGCAGCGCCCAGACCCACGGCGTCCTCAGGAAGCCCGCCCGTTTTCCGTGCCCGTGACCTTGCAGCCACCCGTTCTGTTTATCCATCGCTCCCATGGCAGCCGATTTCATTTCATTCCGGCGCCGGTTGCAACACTTAGCGTCACCGGGCCGAGCAGGCCGGACTCGACGAGCGGGTCTTCCTTCTTCCACAGCCGCCAGCTTGTGAACGTATAGCGGCCCGTCGGGCTGGGCTTGCCCTCGCCCAGCCACGAGGGCCAGGACTTGAGCGTGCCGTTCGCATTGCGGTCACTGTCCTCGGGAAGCTGCTCGTCGCCGATCTGGCGGTTGATCCACAGGTTGACCACGCGCAATTCGAGCGTGTTCTCGCCAGCCTTGAGCGCGCCCGTCACATCCACACGGAACGGCGGCTTCCAGAGGATGCCCAGCGGTTTGCCGTTGAGCGTGACGTCGGCCATCACGGCGACCTTTCCGAGATCGAGGACGATTTTTGATTTCTGATT
>CAZAAF010000072.1:5696-12467 GCA_964482575.1 uncultured Verrucomicrobiota bacterium
GAACGTCGTGCGATACGTCGCCGTGCCGGAGAAGTAACGGATACCGGGGTCGGCGTGCTTGCTCCAGTCTTCGAGCGTTCCGAACGTCACCGGCGCGACCGGTCCGCCCCACTTCGGGTCGAAGCTGACCTGCCAGGAACCGCGGATTTCCTGCAACGGCTTCAATTCGTCCCAGTTCTTCGCGTCCGCGACCGGCGGCTTTGCAACCTCCTTCTGGCGAAACACCACGAAGACCGAGCCGCTCGGGTCGAAACGGAGCGGCACGCGCGTGCAGCCATCCGTCTCGCTCCAGACCGCTGCGGGCTGGACGCGGCCGGTGTCCGGCCACCACAATTCCGGCTGTTTGCCGCTCACCCGGAACGTGCACACCGCGTCATCCGACTCCGGGCTCTTGTTCGCCACGAAATACACGTCGGTTGTCCCCAGGACATGGTGGATGTAACGCAGGCTGTTGGTCGGATTGACGGTCGTGCACGCGAAGTCCGGCGGCACGCCCCTCTTCGCCAGCAGGCGCGACGGGACGGCAATGTCGAGCGTCGTATCCACACTCTCCGGCGCTTCCTCGGGATTGCCCCATGGTGACATGCCGAGCGGTCCCATCGGCAACGCCACCCGCCAGCCCTGCGCCCCCTGGGAGGCCGTCTTCCAGTCGCCCCCGGCCGTCATGGACGTCATCCATGCCGCATCGGAGACGATGGTCTCCGTGCGCCCGTTCCGGTATTTGATATGAAGCGCGGCCACGAGCCCGGCGGGATTCGGGCCCTCGCCCCCATTCACCGCCGCCACCGCGATGACGTTTGCGCCGGGCTTCAACATCGGTCCGACGCTCATCGTATAGGCCGCTTTGAAATTCTGGCCGCCGGTGGCGCGCTGGCCGTTGACCCAGCATTCAAACGAGTTGTCGGCGGTCATCAACAGCCGCGCCCAGGCCACCTCGCCTTCCACGTTCACGACGCGGCAGAAATAACGGGTACCGGGCGGCGCATTCCGCTCCGGACGTCCTTCGGGGAACCAGATCCACTTCGCGCCCGAGAGCGTCCCGCTCTCCTCCAGGGCCATCCTCTGTGCCTTGCTCAATTCGCGTCCCCAGATGACGCACCCTTTGCCCACCGGCCGTTCCGCGAGGTCCGCAGGCGGTTCACCATCGCCCCAAAGTTCCCTGGCGAGGGCCCGAATCTCGTCATCACACCGCGGGTAGTCCTGGAGACTCGGCGACTTCACCGGTGGGTTGCCGAGCACGGTTGCACCGGCCATGACGAGATCGCGGATCTTTCGCAACAGCCGCGGGGTCATTACATCCACCTGCGGCAGGACGAGCATCCGGTAGCTCATGCCGCTCGGCAGCACGAGCCGGCCGTTCTTCATAGTCATGAGTTTCAACAACGCCTCCGCCGGGCAGCCGTCGAAGTTGTAACCGGGCCGCTCCGTTTGCCGGGCCGGCACCACCTCGAACGACGCGGTGCCGGTCTTGACGGGCGTGACAAACCGCTGCGGCGAGTTTTCCGGCGTGAGGAAACAGAGGTCCGCCACGAAGGTCCCCTGCTGCAAGAGGTACTGGCAGCGCGCCAGGTATTCGTGCCACGCCCGCGACATTTCCCACCAGGTCTGTGTCCGTTCATAGTGCAAGCCCCACGGTCCCATGCTCATCCCCGGCGGACGATTGGGATTCGTCCACGGTTGGAGCGCGTACCGGTGAAACACAAAGCGGTTGATGCCCTCGCAAAACGCCCAGTCGCCCACGTCCTTGATGACGGCGGGATGCCCCAGCCACTTCTCCGTGTTGATCGCCGTGAACGCCTCCGCCCCGAGAATGCGCCGCCCCCAAACGTGCGCCGCCGAGGCCATTTCCGTGCAACTGTACGCCGCCCCGAACCGGGGCCATGACCAGAATTCCGCCATCGGTTCGTCCGCGCAACCGGCATACGCCATATCGTCGGTTGGCGACCCGTCATACGCCTCGATGGAAAGCCTCATGCCGTGGCGATGGGCCAGTTCCCGGAAATAACCCGCGTAATTCTCACAGATGAGTTCATGAACCGTCCGCCGCACGTCCCACAGGAAACGCTCGGAGACCTCGACGTTCTCCACCACGCGCCCGCAAATCACCGGCAGCCACGGCAGCGGGTCGTAGCCACGCAACCGCTGGAACTCCTCGCGGAACTTCGGCGTCCAGTTCTGCGACCCGGTCTCCCAACTGTCAATGTGGGTCGAGACCAGCGTGCGCTTCTCGCCCACGAGCGGCCCGTTGTCGGCAATGAGCCGGCCCATGAGTCCGTCGAAGTGTACCTTCGTCGCTTCCTTGCTGAGCTTGTCACTCTCCAGGCCGCGCCCTTCCATCGGCGCGGGATGATTATCCTTCCCGGTGGTCGTGTGTCCCATGCGCACCACCGTCCACGAGCCCGCGGGCACATCCCATACGAGACGGCCATCCTTGCCGAGCCTGGCCGTCAGGTTCACGATCCGCTCGCGCGGCACCACCGCGTCCGGCGCCACCTTGGGATGCGTCGTCCGCAGCGGAACCTCCTCCTTCGTCAGGGCCGACTTGCCGTTGATATAGGGAATGACATAGTTCGTCGCCGGCGTCGGGTAGGCGAACACCGCGATGTCGCCGTAATACTCCTTGTTGACCTTCGGTTGCGGCAGCACGCCGTCGAAGTGCTGGGCGCCGACCACGTTCGTCTCCGACCAGACGATCCGTTGCATGGAGAGTGCCGGCGTAATCCACGGCCCGCCGCTGCCGCACCACCCCGCATCGTTGTTCATGTTCACCTGCAGGCCAAGCCGGTGCGCCTCGCTGCAGATGTGCTTGAACATCTCGCGCCACAGCGGCCCGCCGAACCGGGCCGGTCCCTGCGGGGCGCCCTGGTCGGTTTCCATGTACAACACGCCGCCGATGCCCGCGCGCGCCATCGCCTCCAGATCGGCCGTGATGCCTTCCCGGGAGAGATTGCCATCGAGCGGGAACCAATAGACCCACGGCCGGGCCGAAGGCGGCGGGGACGCGAACTTCTTCGCCAAATCATCCGCCGCCAACCCAACGCCCGTGAACGCGCACAGCCCCGCAACGATCATCAGGATTATCAATTTCTTCATAAGCCTCCTCAGCACACTTTCACCACTTCCATCTGCAGCAACTTGCCCAGCTTCTCGATCTTGCCGGCGACGTGGCCGATGCCGACGGCGCAATGATGCGCCGGGCCGTGAACATTCCAGGATTCCACGAAGTTCCGCGCGCCAATCGCAAAGCGGTAACGGCTGTTGGTGTTGCCAATCTCCAGGATTGGGCCTGACACGGATTCCGCCTCGGCCACGAGCAGTTTCAAACGTCCGTCCACCGTCTGCAACACCGAGAGCAACGTCACCGGCCCGTGCTTCACCGACATCTCGACGGAGAGACCCCGCCCCACCTTGCCGTGGTACACCTGGAGCGGGCGCACCTTGGTCTTGTCCTGCGCAATTGCAATGTGGCCGGGCCCGTCGTGCCCCATCAGCACCACGTCGTCGCGATAGTCCATCGCGTAGTATTCCGTGAACGAGCCGCCCGCACCGAAACTGTCCATGATCTTCATGGCTTGCACGTTCTTGATCTCCATCTCGCCCGCCACCGGCACCCCGCGCGAGGTCAACAGCGACGTGCCCAGGATGATGGAACTGATGGCGTCCTCGTTGGCCGGGTTGCCCGTGCCGGAATAGTAATAGGCCATCGAGCCGAGCCGGTGCCGTTCCACGAGCCGGTCCAGCGCCACGGACGTGCGCGCCGCGCGTTTCAATTCCGCCACCGAACAATCCGCCTGGACATCGAACGCCTTCCGGAAATGCGCGACGCGCGCTCGGATGGCGGCGTCCTTCACCTCCGTGCGCAACGCCGAGAGTTCGTCCACCTCGATGATCTCGACGTGGCCGCCAAAGCCGGCGCATTGCTGGGTGAGGTCGGAGTAAATGTCGAGCATCCCGCCGTAATAATGTCCCATGACGCCGAGGCGGTTGTGCTCCATCGCGTGGGCCACGCGCGCCGCCTCGACCCACCCGGCCACCTCGCGCCAGCACGCGGGGTCGTCCTCCAACACGCCGGTGATCTGGTGGAACGGGATGCGCGCGCGATTGAAGACGTTGGCAATCTCCGGCACCGGGCACGCCGCGCAACGCGCCAGCCATTCGCCGGTCATCTTCGTGCGGTCGCCCAACTGGTTGAACCACGCATAATCCATGGCGGGTTCCGGCGAGAGGTTGAGAATGACCACCGGAACCTTCGCCCGGCGCACCACCGGCAGCACCGTGGACGACAGCGCATAGGTGGTGACATGCAGGAAAATCAGGTCCACGTCCGCCTGCCGGAACCGGTGGCCGGCGGCGAGCGCCTTTTCCGGCGTGTCCACCAGGCCCAGGTTGACCACCTCGACGCCGGGCAAGGCCAGCTTGCCTGCCACGCGCCGGAGATAGCCTTCGAGCTGTTTCTTGAGTCCCGCGAACTGCGGCCAGTACGCGTCCAGCCCGATGCCGAAGAGTCCGATGCGCAATCGGGACGATTGTTCGTGTGGTGTCATGGGGTCTCCCGGGAAAAGCGTTCGCGACACCCGACGGGTGCCCCGACGGAAGCGAAGAGGTATGGAGTCATCGCCTTCATGGCAGGACCTTCTAGCGCAGGCGGCGAAAACTGGAAATAGACAGAATGACCTCTCTATTGCACAATCTGACCTGACGCAGCATGGCGAACACGGCCCAAACTTTCTTCCGGTATTTCCCCGTCAGTCCCCGGGACAGGAAGTGGGGATTGTTTGTGACCACCGCCGGCCAGTCGCGCATTCCGCCCTTCCAGGATTATCCGCCGGGCGGTCATCCGACGAACTACGCCTTCAACTGGCGGCGCGGGCGCGTGCTGGCGGACTACCAGATCGTGTACATCTCCAGCGGACGCGGATGGTTCGAGAGCCGCGCCACCGGGCGCCGGCGCGTCGAGTCGGGTGACGTGTTTCTTTTGTTTCCCGGTGTCTGGCACCGGTACGCGCCCGATCGCGAGACGGGATGGGACGAACACTGGGTCGGTTTCGACGGCACGACGGCGCGCCGCTTGGCGCGCCATGGTTTTTTCTCACCTGCCGCGCCGCTGCTGCACGTGGACCGGGAGGACCCCGTTCGAACCGCATACGGCGACATCATTGACACCATGAAGCGGCAGCCGCCGGCGTTGCAGCAAGTGCTGACGGGCCTGGCGTCGCGCCTGCTCACCCTGCTCTACTCGGCGGCCCAGACATCCCTGCCCGCCGACGCCCCCGGGGCGGCGGCCATCCACGAAGCCACGCGCCGGATGCATGACGACCCCCGCGCCAGATTCGACCTGCCGGCCTTGGCCCGGCAGTTGCATGTGAGCTACACGTGGTTCCGGCGCGCCTTCGCCCAGCAAACAGGCCTTGGCCCGCACCAGTACCTGCTCCAGTTGCGCATCGCCCGCGCGCGGAGCCTGCTGGCCGAGAGCAACTGGCCGCTGAAGGAGGTAGCCGACCAGTCCGGCTTCGAGAGCGAGTATTATTTCTGCCGCGTCTTCAAGAAGAAGACCGGCCTGACGCCGGGCGCATGGCGGGAGCACTCGCGCCGCAAGGCGTGACGCCCTCGTTCCGGCGGCCCGACCCAAAAACTGATTGACCAACCCGCTTCCGTACGGTAGGTAAAAATTGCGCGGTAACGCGCCCAAGCGTGATGTCGTGGGTATTCGACATAATTCAACCTTACGGGGCCAAAGGAAGCAACCGATGAAGACGAGCTTAACAATGTGGGCCGGTCGCCTGGCGCGCGTGATCGCGGCTGGCGCAATCCTTGCCGCCGTCACCGGTTGCGAGGAACCCAAGCCCAAGGTCATGGAGCAGGTCAGCAGCTACATCGGCGCGCTGAAGCTCCGCGAGGGCGACACCATCCATATCGCCTTCCCCGGCACGCCGTCGCTCGACACCACCCAGCAAATCCGCCGCGACGGCAAGGTGGCTCTGGCGCTCATCGGCGAGGTCAAAGCCGCCGGGCTCACCCCGGCCGAGTTCGAGAAGAACCTGACCAAGCTCTACGCCTCGGAAATCATCTCCAAGGAGGTCAACGTCACGGTCGTCACCTCCAACCTGCCCGTCTTCGTCAGCGGCGCCGTCCTGCGCCCCGGCAAGATCCTCTCCGACCATCCCATGACCGCGCTTGAGGCCATCATGGAATGCGGCGGGTTCGACTACACCAAGGCCAACCCCGCCGCCGTGGTCGTCATCCGGTACGAGGACATGACGGTGAAGAACTACACCTTGAACCTCAAGATGGCCCTTGAAGGCCAGCAGATCGACCCCTTCTATCTGCGCGCCAACGACATCATCTACGTGCCCGAGCGGTTCGTCTGGTTCTAGGCCCTTGGTACATTCCCGGACGAGGCGGGCCGTCTGCCGCTTTGTGATTCAATAGAGGTTCCACACCCTCGCCGGTGCAATCCGGTTGCGATCCGTCCCTCGAAAAATTCTACGCTTGCGCGCATCCCCG
This sequence comes from uncultured Verrucomicrobiota bacterium, assembly GCA_964482575.1. Taxonomy (GTDB): domain Bacteria; phylum Verrucomicrobiota; class Verrucomicrobiia; order CAIQCK01; family CAIQCK01; genus CAIQCK01. The sequence goes on from CAZAAF010000072.1 coordinate 12,201, forward strand.
CGTTATGCGACAAGGCGGTTGGACGGTTTGAACAACCCGGCGGTATAACAAGCCTATGCCAGAGACAGCAGCCATCTATATCGCCGACCCATCGCTCCTGATGGGTCCCCGCTTCCTTGACTCACTGGAGGGCGTCCAGTCCTACGAAGGCATCAATGTGGGCGATGCCGCCGTGGGGCTCCGATTCACGTTCGAGGCCGGACAGGTGGAGATGAACTTCCTGGCCAAGGACCAGATGCCGCAACATCTGCGGAACATCGACGGCTA
>CAZAAF010000073.1:0-12433 GCA_964482575.1 uncultured Verrucomicrobiota bacterium
GGCCTATGAGTTCGTGGAAGAGGACAAGGGCGAGGGCGTTCCCGTCGGGTTGTTGAAGGCGAAGGCCGCGTGCGTCTTCAACACCTCGAACACCGAGGCCGGGCGCGAGACGAAGGTGTTTGGCGACCCGCTGGAGACGATCTGGAAGAACTGCATCTTCGGCCTGTGCGGTGTCGAAACCTTCCATCGCGAAACGTTCGGTGTCGTCGTGACCAGCAGTCTGGAGCAGCGCCAGATGTGGCTGGCGAAGGTGCGGGACGTCGTGCAACGTTGTTTTCCAAAAGAACATCGCGTTTGATTGGCGCGAGAGGAGAAAGACGATGAACAAACCTTATGCGGGCGGATGCGCGTGCGGCGCGTTTCGCTATGAGTGTTCGGCGGACCCCATCCGGATGGTCCAGTGCCATTGCCTCGATTGCCAGCGGACCGGCGGCGGGCCGTTTGTCACCGCCATCATCGTGCCTGCGGACTCGGTGAAAATCCTGAAGGGCGGGCTGCGGTTTTATGCGACGACGAGTTCCCGCGGCGGCAGCGTCCAGCGGGGTTTTTGCCCGGAATGCGGCTCGCCGGTGCTGGTCAAGATCGAGCGCGCGCCGCAGATCGTGGGCATTCGCGCCGGCAGCCTGGACGATTCAAGCTGGTTCCGTCCGGATTTCGACATGTGGACGTGCGACGCCCAGCCGTGGGACTACATGAATCCCGCATTGCCGAAATTCGAGCAGTATCCGCCGGTCGGGCGGCCCAAGGAGCCTGCGGCACCGAAGCCGTGAGGCTTTATAAGAACGTTTCTCAACGGACTGCGGTAACACCGCGCAAATGTTCTGGATACGCCACAAAACCAGTGTAAAACTGCTTTCCATAGTGTTCTACAATCAGGAGGCAGAATAGCCAATTCGGTTCACTGAATATGCTACACCTTGGTGCAGATGACGCAGTTATCAATGAAGCCGAGAAAAAGCTGGGCGTCACGTTTCCTGCCGCACTTCGTGAGTTCTATCGTCTATCAAACGGAATCGAAATTGCGCCTGATTGGCAAGTGTGCGCGGTTTTTGATCCGTCCAATCCTCGAAAGAGCGCGAATCATATCGTTCATGAGAACACCGCAGGACGGTGGTCATATATGCCCTTGGACTTGATTTGTCTGGCTGGAAATGGCACTGGAAATCAACTGGTTCTTCAGAAGGGCGGGGAGGCTCTGGAAAGCCAGATTTATGTGTGGGATCATGAAACGAACAAGATTCGCAAGTGGTCGAAGGGTTTGGAGTATTTGATCACAGCGGCGCATAGGCGCGTCGACAAGATTGAGAAGCTGATTCAAAAGGGAAAGCGCCGAACTGGACATCACGCTCGACCCGACGGGAAACCCGTCTTGGATGTTGGCAATGAAGGAATAGCGCAGGTGCCACCGTCAGGCGATGATTGTCAAAGTTGAAGATTTTTCAAACTTATGTCGTACCTTCTAACAGGTCCGTCACCTTCATCATCTTCGCAAACTCATCGAACATGATTTCCGGCGCTTCGGGGCGGACGCCGACGGCTTCCCGTGCGACGTAGTCGAAGACAATCAGACCGTTGTCGTCGAAAACGAGTCACGGAAGATTTCCTGAATCCCGAAGAGATTCCATCACTCAGCCCAGCGGTTGGCCGATTCACGTGAAACGTGACAAGTCTCCGGCCTACCCTGGGTTGAAATTCTGACACGATCCATAACCCTGAAAGTGGGTGAATCCAGGATTGTCATGGATGCAACCCCTTCGGGGTAGAAGGTTTTCTTGTCATGGAACCCGGCGTAGGCCGGGGGAGCGGCCAACGCCGGGCTGAGTGATTTCCACCCCGTTGGGGTGGAAGAGACCCCATGTGAGACGTCCCCGCGGCCTGTCCCGCCTTGTGTTGTGTGGACTTGGCGCAGTGGCCACGATAGCATCCGCGACGAACCCGGCGGCGGGAAACGGACCATGGAAACGCGCACCCGGCCCAAAGTGGCGCTGCTGATTGAAACCTCCAATGCGTATGCGCGGGGGTTGCTCGGCGGCATTGTCGCCTACATGCGCGAGCGCCGGGAGTGGTCCATCTACCTCGCCGAACACGGGCGCGGCGCCAAGCCGCCCCGCTGGCTGACGGGCTGGCGCGGCGACGGCATCATCGCGCGGATCGAAAACGCCTTCATCGCCCGCGCCCTGCGGAGCGTGAACCTGCCCGTGGTGGATGTCAGCGCGGCGCGGTTGGTGTCTTCGCTGCCGTGGGTGGAGACCGACGACACCGCGTTTGCGCGGATGGGCGCCGACCACCTGCTGGAACGCGGCTTCAAACATTTCGGCTACTGCGGCGACGATCGTTTCAACTGGTCCAAATGGCGTTCGGAGTGCTTTGCGAAGTTCGTGGGCGAGGCGGGTGGCGATTGTTCGGTTTATCGCCCGGGCGGACGCCGGCGTGCCGACGCCGAGAGCGAGGTGGAGGACATCGGTGAATGGATCCGCCGCCTGCCGAAGCCGGTGGGCGTGATGGCATGCTACGATTCGCGCGGCCGGCAGGTGCTCGACGCCTGCCGCCGGCACGGCATCGCGGTGCCGGACGAGGTGGCGGTGATCGGCGTGGATGACGACGAGGTGCTTTGCAACCTGTCCGACCCGCCGATGTCCAGCATCATCCCGAACACGCACCGGACCGGCTACGAGGCCGCGGCGCTGCTGGACCGGCTGATGGCCGGGCAGAAGGTGCCGGCGCTGACCCACCGGATACCGCCGCTCGGCGTGGCCACGCGCCAGTCCACCGACGTGCTCGCCATCGAGGACAAACACGTCGTGCAGGCGGTGCGGTTCATCCGCGAGCGGGCGTGCGACGGCATTGATGTCGGCGATGTCTTGAAGGCGGTGCCGCAATCGCGGCGGTTGCTGGAGGCCCGGTTCAAAAAACTCATCGGCCGCACCCCGCACGAGGAAATCCTCCGGGTCCGGCTGAACCGCGTGAAGGAGCTGCTCGCCTCGACCGACCTGTCGCTGGAGGCCATTGCGGAGCGGACGGGGTTTGACCACAGCGAGTACCTGAGCGTCGTGTTCAAGCGCGAAACCGGCACACCGCCCCGCCGCTACCGCGGGTTGAACCGGCGGTAAAAAATCTCAAGTTAAATGCGCAGCCTCTCATGGCCGCCGCCCGGCGGCGGTGCTATCGTCCGCCCATCACGCAACCATCACCACGACAACCCCGGAGAGCGCCATGAAAAAAATCAACATCGCCATCGTCGGTCTCGGTTTCGGAGCCGAGTTCATCCCCCTGTGGCAGAAGCACCCGCACACCCGCTGCCATGCCATCTGCCAGCGCAACGAGGACAAGCTCAACGCTGTCGGCGATTACTTCGGCGTCGAGCGGCGCTACCCGGATTTCAAGGAGCTGCTCAAGGACCGCGAGGTGGACGTGGTGCACATCAATTCGCCGATCCCCGATCACGCGTGGATGAGCCTCGCGGCGCTCAAGGCCGGCAAACACGTCGCCTGCACCGTGCCGATGGCCACGAACATCGCCGATTGCCGCAGGATCGTGGACCTCGCGAAGCGCACCGGCCTCACGTACATGATGATGGAGACGGTGGTCTATTCGCGCGAGTACCTGTTCATGAAGGAGCTGCTCGACAAGGGACAACTGGGCAAGCTCCAGTTCGTCCAGGCGAGCCACCAGCAAGACATGGACGGCTGGCCCAACTACTGGCCCGGCCTTCCGCCGATGTGGTACGCCACGCATTGCGTCGGCCCCGTCGCCGGTCTCGTCGGACGGCCGGCGGAATACGTGAGCTGCTTCGGCTCCGGCACCATCCGCAAGAAACTCATCCCGTGCTACGGCTCGCCGTTCGCCGTCGAGACCGCGCACATCAAGTTCCGCGGGAGCGACGTCGGCGCGCGCATCATCCGCAGCCTCTTCGACACCGCACGCCAGTATCGCGAGAGCATTGACGTCTATGGCACGAAGCAGGCGGTCGAGTGGCCGCTCATCGCGGAGCAGCCGCTGGTGTTGCACACGGCGAAACGGCCCGAACCCGAAATCCCGCAGTTGGTAAAATGCCCCGATTTCGCCCGCCGGCTGCCGAAGAGCATCGCGAAGTACACGACGCACGGCGTCTATGACGCGAGCAAGAAGACGCACCTGAGTTTCACGCAGGGCAGCGGCCACGGCGGCAGTCATCCGCACCTGGCGCACGAGTTCGCCATGGCGCTGGTGGAGAAGCGCGAGCCGTTCCCCAACGCCGTCCAGTCCGCCAACTGGACGTGCGTTGGCCTTTGCGCGCACCAGTCCGCGCTCGCCGGCGGCAGGATCGTCAAGCTGCCGGCGTTCACGCTGGGCCAATAGGGCAATCCACATCAACCGGAGACGACTCCATGAGAACCCTCAAGCCAACCCGCAGGTCCTTTCTCAAATCCATGCTCGCGGCGGGCGCCGCGCCGTGGTTCGTGCCGGCGCATGTGCTCGGCGCGAACGGCCGGACGACACCCTCGAACAAAATCACCGTCGGCGTCATCGGCGTCGGCTCGCAGGGCCAGTTCGACATGACCAATTTTCTGTCGCAGGACGACGTGCGCGTCACGGCGATCTGCGACGTGAACCAACGGCGGATTGCGGGCGCGCGCGACCGCATCGCGAAGGCCTATGGCAGCGCGGACGTGAAGGTGCACGCCGACTTCCGCGAATTGAACGCGGACGCTTCGATTGACGCGGTATTGATGGCGCTGCCGGTGCATTGGCACAGCGTGCCGGCGATGGATGCGATCCTGCACGGCAAGCACCTCTACCACGAGAAACCGATGGCGATGTCGTTCGGGGAGGCGCGGCGCGTGCGCGAGGCGGCGCGGAAGAAGCGCGTGGTCTTCCAGTTCGGCACGCAGCAGCGGTCCGATACGAAATTTCGCTGGGCGTGCGAGCTGGCGCTGAACGGCCGGCTGGGAAAAATCAAGGAGATCCAGGTCAGCGCGCCCGGCGGCAAGAGCGGCCCGGCGTTCGCAGAACAGCCCGTGGCGGATTATGTGGACTGGAACCGGTGGGTCGGCCCCGCGCCGATGACGCCGTTCCATGAGGATAAGCTCAAGCGCGACAACCACGAGAACATCTCCAACTTCTCGCTCGGCATGATTTCCTGCTGGGGCATCCATCACCTCGACATCGCGCAGTGGGGCAACGGCACCGACGCGACCGGCCCGTGTACGATCGAGGGCGCCGGCGAGTTCCCGGCGGCGGGTGGCTTCGACGCGATCCAGCGATGGAAGGTCCGGTTCGAGTTTGCCGGCGCCGCGCCGGTGACGTTTGTGAACGACGGCACGCCGGAGTTTCATCACGGCATCCGTTTCATCGGCGAGACCGGCTGGGTTCAGGTCAAGCGCGGCATGATCGAGGCGGCGAACGAGGCTTTCCTGCGCGACCCGCAGAACAAGTACGACACCATGCCGGTGAAGCTGCCGGTGAGCAACAACCACACCCGCAACTTCCTCGACGCAGTCAGGAACAACAGCCGCGCCATCTGCGACATCGAGACAGCGGTGCGGTCCGATGCGCTCTGCCAGCTCGCGCTCATCGCCGTGAAGCGGGGCGGCAAACTGCGTTGGGACCCGCAGGCGGAACGTTTCATCGGGGATGATGCGGCCAACGCCCTGCTCGAGCCCCGGCCCTTCCGCGGCGACTGGAAACTGCCGGAGGTGTAGTCCCTCGGGCATTCCGGCGGCATCGTCGAACCGGGAACCGGCTTTTTGTGGTATAAAAGCTGTCGCGGATGCAACAAGCGCGCGAACGAAGGACGATGATGAAGAAATGGATGCTGGCTGTTTGGGTGATGACCGGGGTTCTTTTTCTGTCCGGCCCGCCCCTCCTCACCGCCGCGGACACGGCCCCGGCGCAGCCGCAGGTCATCCTCCTCAAGCTGGACGACGTGCGTCAGGTCAAGGGCGGCGTGGTGCATCCCAACTGGCAGCGGGTGGCGGACTACCTCGAGGCGAACCACCTGAAGGCGTCGTTCGGCATCATCTGTTCCTCGCTCGAAAAGGACAATCCGGCGTATGTCGACTGGATCAAGACGATGAACCAAAAAGGATTCGTCGAATTCTGGCTGCACGGCTATCACGAGCGGACGCCCGAGGAGAAGACCGGCGAGTTCGAGCAGGGGACGTTCGAGGAGCAAAAGACTGTGCTGGAGCGTTCGGAGAAGCTCGCGAAGGAGAAACTCGGCTTTTCCCTCCCGGCCTTCGGCCCGCACTGGAGCGGGACCATCGGCGCGACCGAGCAGGCGCTCGACGCCGTGCCCGAAATCAAAATCTGGCTCTACGGCCCGCAGACGCCGAAGGCCTATAGGAAGGTGTCGCTGCCGCGTGTGCTGGCGCTCGAGAACCCGACCTTCGTGCCGGACTTTGCGAAGTTCAAGGCCGCGTACGAACGCGTGGGCGCGAAGGAAAAATACCTGGTGCTGCAAGGCCATCCGCCGAACTGGCGCACCGACGAACGCTGGAACGGTTTCATCCAGATCGTCGAGTTCCTGAAGGCGCGCGGTTGTGTGTTCATGACGCCGTCGGAATATGTGGCGGGCCTGTCCCCGGCGGGGAAGTGAGCCCGCCGGCGCGCGGAAAATCCGCGCCGTGGTTGTAACCAATCCGCCGGAATCCGGGTACATTCAGCCAACGAAGGTGGTGTGGCAACGACAAGACCCGGGTATTGAATCATGAATCATCGCAAATCGTTCCTTTGTGTTTTTGCGGCACTCTGGATCGCCGTGGCGATCGCCGCCTGTCCGGCTTCGACAGCCGTCGAGGTGACCCTCAAGCGCGACACGTGGGGCGTGCCGCACATTTTTGCGGCCACGCTTGCCGACGGCGCGTATGGGCTCGGCTACGCGCAGGCGGAGGACCGGCTTGAACAGATATTCTCGAACTATCGCGAGGCCATCGGCCGCGCGGCGGAGATTCTCGGGCCGAAATCGGTGGAGCAGGATTTCAAGGCGCGGCTGGTCGGGCATGAAACGGTGTGTCGCAAACGCTACGCGGAGCTGCCCGCCGGGGTGCGCGCGATGTGCGAGTCGTTCCAGGACGGCGTGCGCGCGTATCTGGCGGCGCACCCGGAGAAGCGCCCGGCCAACGCGTTGGAGATGGAGCCGTGGATGGTGCCCGCGCTCAACCGCATGCTTATCTTCAACTGGCCGATGGGTGCGGCGAACCGCAAGCTGGCCCGGCGCAATGAGTGGCATTTCTTCAGCAACGAATGGGCCGTGCGGCCGGAGCGCACCGCCGACGGCGCGGCCTTGCTGTTGATCGACCCGCATGTCCATCTGCTGGGGGCGTACCGGTTCCACGAGTTCCGTTTGCACGCGGGCGGCCACGACATTAGCGGCTTCGCGGCGGCCGGCATGCCGTTCCTGGGACTCGGGCACAACGCCCATCTCGGCTGGGCCTGCACCACGGGCGGGCCCGACACGACGGACATCTACGTCGATCAAACCGACCCGTCGAACCCAAAACGCTACCGCTACGACGACGGCTGGCGCGAGATGACCAGCGAGACGGTCACCATCGCCGTGAAGGATGCCGCGCCGGTGGTGCGCACGCTCGAGCGCAGCCATCACGGCCCCATCGCGTTGCGCGAGGGCCGGAAGGCGTTTGCCATCGCCTGTCCCTACTTCGACCAGATCGACGCGACCACCCAGGCGTATCGGGCGATGACCGCGCGCAATCTCGCGGAGTTTGATGACGCGATGGCGATGAACCAGCTCATGGAGCAGAACGTGATGTACGCCGACGTGGAGGGCAACATCCGGTACATCCGCACCGGCCGCGTGCCGATCCGCCCGCCGGGCTATGATTTTTCCAAGCCCGTGCCGGGCGATACGAGCAAGACTGAATGGCTCGGCATTCACCCGATGCAGGACCTGGTGCAGGTGCTCAATCCGCCCGGCGGGTACCTGCAGAACTGCAACATCAGCCCCGACATGATGGCCCGGGGACTTGGGCTCGACCTTCTGAAGTATCCGCGCGACATCCGGGGCGTGGAGCCGGGCGCCATCAATTCCCGCGGACGCCGGGCCATCGAGGTGCTGGAGGCGCACCCGAAACTGACGGTGGAGGAGGCGATGGCCCTCGCGCTCGACGTGCACGCCGACCGTTACGAACCGTGGTTGAAGGCGCTGCGCAACGCCGCGGACACAGAGGGCCTCGACAAGGCGCGCGGCGGGGCCGATGCCACCGAGGTGCGCAAGGCCGTGGAGACGTTGCTCGCGTGGAACGGCGAAATGGACCAGGCCAGCGTCGGTGCGACGCTCTACCGCGGCTGGCGGCAGTTTGTCGCCGATCGCAAACTGACTCCCGGCAGTTCGCCAAAGGCGCTGCTGGAGGCGCTGGGCGGGGCGGTGGCGTGGTTGAAGGCGAACCATGGCTCCGCGGAGGTCGCCTACGGCCAGATCAACCGCCTCCGGCGCGGCGACCGCTCCTGGCCGTTCTCGGGCGGCAATGCGGGCGGCGGCGACATGACGCTGCGGGCGATGGCCTCGAAACTGGAGGGCAAGGTTTTCTACGGAGAGAGTGGTCAAAACTGGACGCAGCTTGTACAATTCAGGCGTGGGGCGGTGCGGAGCTGGAGCGCGACGCCGTTTGGCGAGAGTGACGATCCGGCCTCGCCGCATTACAACGACCAGGCCGAAAAGCTGTTCAGTCCCGGCCGGTTGAAACCGACGTGGTTTCAGCCGGCGGAGCTGGAGGGCCATGTCGAGTCCACCATGGTGTTGCACAGGAAATAATGGAGAAAACGGATTCATGAACAAGGGCGTGTTTCGCTGGGGCATTTTGGGCGCGGCGCAGATCGCGCGGAAGAACTGGAAGGCCATTCGCCATTCACAAAACGGCATCGTCACGGCGGTGGCCAGCCGCGACCTCGAGCGCAGCCGCACGTTCATCGCCGAGTGCCAGGCCTCGGCGCCGTTTGCCGGGGCGCCGCGCGCGGTCGGCAGCTACGAGGAACTGATCGCCGCCCAAGACGTGGACGGCCTGTATATCCCGCTGCCCACGGGCCTGCGCAAGGAGTGGGTGTTGCGCGCCGCGGCTGCCGGCAAGCACATCGTCAGCGAAAAACCGTGCGCGATTTCCGTCGCCGACCTGGAGGAAATCCTGGCGGCCTGCCGGAAGCATCGCGTCCAGTTCATGGACGGCGTCATGTTCATGCACGGCGAGCGGCTGGCCCGCATGGGCGACGTCCTCCGCGATGGCCATTCGATCGGCGAGATCCGGCGGATTGACGCCACCTTCACCTTCAACGCGCCGCCGGAGTTTTTCAAAAAGGACATCCGCGGATGGAGCCAGCTCGAGCCCCATGGCTGCCTGGGCGACCTGGGTTGGTACTGCATCCGGTTCATCCTCTGGGCGATGAACGGGCGGATGCCGCAGCAGGTCTGGGGCCGCACGCATGCCGTGCTCGCCAACCCCGGCAGCCCGGCGCCGGTGATCACCGACTTTTCCGGCGAACTGATGTTCGAGGGCGGCGCTTCGGCGGGGTTCTACTGCTCGTTCATCACCCGCCTCCAGCAGTTTGCCAACATCAACGGCACCGAGGGCTGGCTGTCCGTGCCGGATTTCGTGCTGCCCCACTTCGGCAGCGAGACGTTCTTCGAAATCGGGAAGCCGGAATACGAAATGACCGGCTGCGATTTCAACATGCGCCCGAACCTCCGGCGGCACAGCGTGGCCGAGTACAGCAACAGCCACCCGACCGCGCAGGAGACCAACCTCTTCCGCCGTTTCGCCGACCAGGTCCGGTCCGGCACGCTTTTTGACGAGTGGCCGGACATGGCCTTGAAGACCCAGCGGGTGATGGAAGCCTGCCGCGACTCGGCCCTGGAGGGCGGCAGGAACGTCGAAATCAAGTAGGCCGCCGTGAAAACCCGGCGGCATCGCCCGCCGGTGACGGAGATTCACACATCATGAACAGGCATCGCATCATTCAGTGGATGCTGGCAGGTATCCTCGCGGGCGCGTGGGCCGGGGCGACGGCTGCCGGCGCCGACCTGCAACGCGTCACGTTCCGCGAGGTGGACACGCTCTTCGCCAATCCCGGCCAGGGATGGATGATCCAGCAGCGCCGGCCGCACGGCGAGCCGCGGTTCCCGTGCTCCGTCATGTACCTCCGTTTCTCCTGGGCGGACGTGGAGCCCGCCGAGGGCGCCTATAACTGGAAGCTCATCGACGACGTCATCGCGGCGTGGAAATCGCGCGGCGTGGCGGTGTCCATGCGCGTGATGACCTGCAGTGCGCACAGCGCCGGCTACTACACCTCGCCGAAGTGGTTGTTCGACGCCGGCTGCAAGGGGTTTGAATACCGGAACAAGCCGAACGATCCCTGCGCCGGCGGGAAGGACATTCCCCGCATCGAGCCGGATTACGCGGACCCGGTGTTTCTCCAGAAGCACGGCGCGTTTCTCAAGGCGTTCGGCGGGCGTTACGACGGCCATCCCGACGTGGAATTCCTCGACATCGGTTCCTACGGTATCTGGGGCGAGTGGCACACGCCGCATCCCGCGCCGGTCGCGGTCCGCCGGCAGATCGTGGACCTGTACCTGAACGCCTTCCGCCGGACGCCGCTGGTGTTCATGTCCGACGACGCGGAGGTGCTGCCTTATGCGCTCGCGCACGGCACGGGATTCCGGCGCGACGGCGTCGGCTCGGTCTGGCACGAGAAGACCTGGAACGGGGCGAAGAAATATGCCGCCGTCGAGGGCATGGGCGAGGTCTGGAAGAAGGCGCCGGTGGTGTTCGAGTGGTACGGCAGCTACGACTACTTGAAATCGCGCGGCTGGCCGTTCGAAGCTGCGGTGAATTTCATGCTGGCCAATCACGTCACGATGATCAACGACAACATCGGCCGCGTGCCGCCGGAGGCGATGCCGCTGCTGGAGAAGCTGGCGCGGCTCGCGGGCTACCGTTTCGTGCTGCGCGAGGCGGCGCATCCGGCTACGGTGCGGCGCGGGGAGAAGGCTGGCGTGGAGATGAAGTGGGCCAATGTCGGCGTGGGCAAGCTCTACCGGCCTTTCAAGGTGCGCCTGATGCTGCTCGATGCCGCGGGCGCCGTCGCCTGCAGCACTGACGCCAAGGCCGACCCGCGCGATTGGCTGCCCGGGGAATACGCCGTCACCGAAACGCTCCGCGTTCCCGAGACGTTGAAGCCGGGGCTCTATACGCTGGCCGTGGCGCTGGTGGATGAGACGGGCCAGCGGCCCCCGTTGCGGTTGGCCATGGATGCGCCCGCGCAATCGGGTTGCTACAGCGTGAGCAAGATCAAGGTGGAATGAGGAACGGATCGGAAGGGAGGATGCGGCCATGGCTTCGATGAATTCACAATCCCCGGGTAAATTCCCGGTGACCCGGCGACAGTTTTTGCGACGCTCCGGCGCAGTCCTCGGGGCCTTCGCGTGGGCCGGACCGCTGACGCGCCCGGTCGGGGCTGCCGGGACATCATCGGCGGACTGGCTCGCGGCGACCGGCGACCCGTTCCGTGACACGATGCTGCGCGCGGGGAAGCTCATGCCGGACCGCATTCGCGAGTGCGCCGAGCGGGTCAGTGGCGATCCGGCCTTCGACCCGGCGTTGATCGGCCGGCTGGCGTGGAACATCCGCCTTCCGTCCGGTGCGCGGTTCGAGCATCCCTTGCTGGAGCGCGCCGTGCGCGTCGGGCTGGCGCACATCGAGACGACCTTCCAGGGCGACCATCCCAAGTACGGCGTCAAGAGCTACGCGAAGCCCGAGCATGACGCCTTCCCGCCGACCATCATCGCCGCGGTGGATGCGCTCACGGTCTGGGGACTGACCGCGCGCGCCGAGCAACTGTTCGGCTACTGGCTCGACTATTTTGTCCGCGCCGACGGCACCATCCACTACTACGGTCCCTCGCTGAGCGAATACGGCCAGTTGCTGACGAGCGCGCGGCGGTTGATGTCGCGTGGCGGGTCGCGCGAGTGGCTGGCGAAGCACCGCGATGCGCTGGCCGGGCTGGCGCGGCATCTCGAATCCCTGCTGCGACAGGAGGGGCGCGTCCGGCTGGTCGCTGGCGTGCCCGCGGCCGACGAGAAGAATCTCGTGGCCACCTATTTCCACAACAACGCGTGGATCGTGCGCGGGCTGGAGGACTGGGCGGTGCTGTCGAAGACGAAGGCGGCGACGGCGGAATTGAAGAAGCTCCTGCTCGGTGCCATCCGCGACGTGTGGCCGAAGGATCCTGGCGATTGGTGGCTCAGCCCGACGGCGGAGACCACGGGCTTCGCGGCGCGCCCGCAGGGGAAGGTGACCGCGAACCGGTTTGGCAGCTACGCCAACTATCGGTACTGGCCGGAACTGCTGTCCAGCGGCGTGCTGCCGCGCGAGTGGATGCAGCGCATCGTCCACGCGCGTCTGACGGGCGGCGGCCAGTTCTGTGGCACGACGCGGTTTGCCAA
>CAZAAF010000074.1:0-9771 GCA_964482575.1 uncultured Verrucomicrobiota bacterium
GCCCGACGCGCGGAGGCGGTCGAGGATTTCGCGGCCGAGCGGGTCGTTGCCGACGCGGGAGACCACGCGGGTTTCCGCGCCGAGCGCGTGGGCGTGATAAGCGAAATTGGCCGGCGCGCCGCCGAGCTGTTTGCCCGATGGCAGCAAATCCCAGAGGATTTCGCCCAGACCCAGGATGACGGGCGGAGGCGTTTTCATTTCCGGGGTGCGGGCGGCGGCGTCTTCAGCCAGGGGAGGTTGAAGACGTAATGGTTCCTGCTGCTGATCAACTGGATCATGCCGTCCCGCGTCTGGCAGGCGGCCAGATAGCCGCAGGGCTCGGCCATCGTGTCGCCCATCGTGAATTCCACGCGATCAATGCCGTTGACCGTGCGCTCCGGGCCCCCGGGCGTGAGCAACTTGCGCACCGGCCATGTTTTGCCGTCGTCGTCCGACAGGGCGGCGAACAAACCGAAGCCGGTGAACTCCCCATTGGCCGAATCGCGGAACGGCATGCCCTTGCGATTTTTCCAGTCGCGCCACTGGTCGGTAAACGAGCAGAACAACAGCGGCCCCTCGCGCAGCCGGACCAGCACCGCCCGTTGCACGCTGCTGATGGCCGGGAACGGGCTGGCCTCATAGGTCCAGGTCTCGCCCCAGTCGCTCGAAAAACTCGCCGGCGTGCGGACATGAAACCGGGCCTGGTCCTCCTCCTTGTCGAGGCGGCCCATGGCCATCAACCGGCCGTCGTGGAGTTGCACGATGCCGTTGTGGATGCCGGCGAGCCGGAATCCTTTGCCGCCGTCCCGGCAATCGCTCGGGCGCTTGTTCACGTCCGGGAACGTCCAGGTCCTGCCGCCGTCGCGGCTGAGGTTGAGGCTCGTGTTGCGATTATCCTGCGGGATGACGAGACAGCCCTCGCGGGTGCGGATGGGGGCGTTGGCAAACTCGCCGCACGGTTGGAGCACCTGCGCCTTGGACCACGTCGCGCCGCTGCCGGTGGAGGTGCGCAGGATGTTCTCCGACATGCTCCGGGCGAAGAACCACAGCGTCCGGTCCCCGTCGAACCACAATTTCGGGGCGTGGTCGTTCACATCCGGCCCGTCCCAGAAGGGGGAGGCCGGTTCGCACTCCCCGGCGCCGCGCCGCAGCCGGCTCGCGAGCACGCACAACTCGCTGCCGCCCTCGTCCACGCACGAATACCACACCGCCAGCAGGTCGCCGTTGGGACACCCGGCAATCGCCGGGCTGTGATTGTGCCACGAATACAGCGGGCCGTGGGAATCGGGCGGAATTTTGACGAAGGGCCTGGGCCCGGAGAAAAACGGCGTCGCGAGCGGGGCGGGCGCCGCGACCGTGTCCTGGCTCACCTTCTGCGCGTTCAACGGCGGCGGGGGCGGGGGCAGGGGCGCCGTCGCGGGCGGCTCGCCGATCACAACCCGGAAGCCGATCTGGCCGTTCGCCGTCTCCGGCACGCGCCCGCTGCGGTTGGCCGAGCGCAGCAGCCGCGCGAACACGCCGTAACTGCCGCCGCGCGTGACCCGGAAATCCCCGTCGCTGCGGCCGGCCGGGTCCGTCGCCTCGCCGGCTTCATACGGGCCGTACCAGTCCGCGCACCATTCCTCGACGTTGCCGTGCATGTCGAGGAGACCCCACGCATTGGGCGGGGTCTGGGCGACGCGCAACGGCGCCTTCGCCGGCAGGTCGCGGTAGTCGGCCGGCATCCGGCCGCCCTTGAAATAACGGTCCCTGGCCTTGTCGCTCGACCGCCACTTCTGGAACCCGGCCGGCAGCGAGTCGCCGGTGTTGAACACCGTTGTCGTGCCGGCGCGGCAGGCGTATTCCCATTCCGCCTCGGTCGGGAGGCGGTACCGCCGTTGTTCCTTTGCCGAGAGCCACTCACAAAACTTCACCGCATCGTGCCAGGTCACATTCACGACGGCTTCATCATCCGCGCCGCGGCCGCTGTGGTCCGGTTTGAACCGCCGGAACTGGCCGTTGGTGACCTCGGTGACGGCCATCTGGAACGCGCGGCGGATCGTCACGCGATGGGCCGGCGATTCATCCCAGTCGCAATCGTTGCATCGGCCGGGATGCGCCGTCATCTGATGGTCCGCTGGCGGCCCGTCCTGGCCCATGCGGAAACTCCCGGCCTCGATCCGCACGAATTTCATCCCGAGCGAATTGACGAACTCCTTTTCCTCCGCCCGCGCCCCCGTGCAGGACACGATGCCCAGGAACACCAGTCCGAACGCCGCGTGTTTCATAAATCCGGATGCCGGCCGGGAAGGGGAGGACGGGTTATTCAATCCCGAGTTCCTTCTGGATTTTCTCCAGCGAAATGCCCTTGGTCTCCGGCATGGTGGTCAGCACCCAGACGAGCTGGCCGACGCAGCAGAACGCGTAAAACGCAAACGTCATCCAGCCGGATGCCGACGCGATGATCGGGAAGGTCCACGAAATCGCCGCCGCCATGAACCAGTGCGTGAAACTGCCGAGCGCCTGGCCGCTCGCGCGCACGCGATTCGGGAAAATCTCGCTGATGAACACCCAGATGACCGTGCCCTGGCCCGCGGCGTGCGACGCGATGAAGAGGATCAGGCTGATGAGCAGCAGTTTGCCGCCGCCGCCGGAGTAAAAGCAGGCGGCCACCGCGCCGAGGCTTATGATGTAGCCGATGGAGCCGATGATCATCAGTTTCCGGCGGCCGAAGTGGTCGATGACCGACAGGGCCGTCATCGTGCAGAGGAGGTTGACGAAGCCGACGATCACCGATTGCAGCAGCGCGTCGGCGGACGCGCAACCCGCCATCTCGAAGATGTGCTTGGTGTAATAGACCACGGCGTTGATGCCGGAGAGCTGGTTGAACATGGCGATGGCCACCGCCAGCAGGATCGGCTTGCGGTATTTTCGCGTGAAAAATACTTCGTCATTGGTTTTAGACGGTTCGTCACCGTATACATTTGGTCCTTCAGTTCCTTTACAGAATCCAAGCCAGATGAATAGAAACAGTCCCCCGATGAAGGGGATGCACATGATTAGCATAGCCCACCCTGAATATCCAAGATCATGCAAACGCCTCACATCTCTGGCCAATACGATCCAAGTAACCACCACTATTCCCATTAGCGTGATGATTCCGCCCATCAAATTGTTGCTTAAACTGAATGGGACAATAATCGCGCTCAGAATAGTTGCTACGAACAGCAGATACCAAAATCTTCGACGAGTTATACGACCGGAGAAAGAGAAATACTGTTTGGTCCACGATTCTTCGCCAACACAGGAAAACCGGCTTAAAGACGCCTGAATCTCGCGGATCTCCTCGTCGAGATTGCCGGAGTCGGATCCGCACATCTGCAGGACGCCGCGCGCCTCCTCGACGCGGCCCCGGGCGACCAGCCAGCGCGGGCTCTGCGGCGTGAAGAACAGCAGGAAGAAGAACACTGCCGACGGCACCGCCATCACGCCGAACATCCAGCGGCATTCGTTGGCGCCGAGGTGGAGCGACCCGATGATGTAATTCGAGAAGTAGGCGAGCAGCACGCCGAGCACGATGTTGAACTGCGTGACGGCCACGAGCCGGCCGCGGTAGTTCGCCGGCGAGATTTCCGCGATATACATTGGCGACACGACCGACGCGCCGCCCACGGCCAGGCCGCCGAGGAAGCGGAAGACCATGAACGAACCCCAGTCCCACGCCAGGGCACAGCCGACGCCGGAGATGAAATAGAGCACGGCGAGGATGAACAACACGGTGCGCCGGCCGAGTTTGTCGGAAGGCTCGCCGACGGCGAGGGAGCCGAGGATGGTGCCGATGAGGGCGCTGGCGACGGTGAAGCCGAGCGAGAAATAGCTGAGGTTGAATTCCTTCTTGAGCCAGTCGGTCGTGCCCGAAATCACGGCCGTGTCGAATCCGAACAACAGGCCGCCCAACGCCGCGACAATCACCGCACCAATCAATGCAAGTCTCATGCTGCGCTTCTCCCGGTTGTTTGTGGTGCCTCGCTTGTAACCGCGCGGCGGGAGACTTGTAAACCCTGAAAAGCAGAAGGCCGGAAAAAGACGCTCCGCCCCTCCGGAGAGAGGAGGCGTTGGCAGGGGAGTGTGTCCGGTGTTCCCTGCACACCCTTCGGATGTTCATCCGGGCGTTGGCCCGGGCGCAAGGCTCAGCGCGTGCGCAGGGCTTTCAATCCCCTCTTGAGGTCGGAAGGCCGGAACACCAGCAGGCCGGTCCGGGCCGACGGGCCGGAGGCGCAGTAGGCGTATTCGATGTTGACGTCGTGGGCGGCCATCCTGCCGGCGATCTTCGCGAGCGCCCCGGGGCGGTTCAGCCCTTCAATCATGATCACCTGTTGGTCCACCACGAGCGTCCCGCGCTCCTCGAACATCAAGAGCGCCTTCTGGGGATGGGAGCAGACCATGCGCACCACGGCGTGGTCCACCGTGTCGCTGATGGTCATGGCATAAATGTTGATCTTGGCGTCCGCAAGGGTCTCGCAGACCTCGGCCAGGGTTCCGGGTTTGTTGGCAAGGAAGACGGAAAGTTGGGTGGTAATCTGGCATTTCATGGATGCTCTCCTCTTGTTCGGTGTTGACTGTGACGCTCTTGGCGATGACCTCTGTCATTACCAAAGCCCAAAAACCTCCGTTTTGCAACTCTGCGCCACCCGCGCGTGCGACGAAGCGACCGCGGGTTACGCGGTGGTCTTGCCCCGGCGCGGCATGGCGACGCGGCCCGTGCGGGCGATCTCGAGGATGCCGAACGGTTCCAGCAGATGCAGGAACTTTATCAGCTTGCTCTCGTCCCCCGTGATTTCCACCATCAGGTCGGCGCGCTGCACATCCACGATCTTGCCGCGGAAGATGTCGCAGATCTGCATGATCTCGCTGCGCGTCTTGCCGTCGGCCTTCACCTTCACCAGCGCCAGCTCGCGGTCCACATACTCGCCTTCGCGGAAATCCCGCACGTCCACGACGTTCACCAGCTTGTTGAGCTGCTTGACGATCTGCTCCAGCGTGGCGTCGTCGCCGCGCGTGACAATCGTCATGCGCGAAAACCCGGGCTCCAGCGTCGGCGCGACGTTGAGCGTGTCGATATTGTACCCGCGGCCCGAGAACAGCCCGGCCACGCGCGCCAGGACGCCAAACTTGTTTTCCACCAGCACTGAGATCGTGTGTCGCATAGGGGATTTATAGGCCAATCCTCCTCTTCCTGCAATTCGTATCGCGCGCACTTCCCGCTGGCGGGAGGCGCGCCAGCGGCCTATAGTCCCGCGGCTTTTCAGGAGACGACTATGCCCTATACAACCTGCACACCGCCCGCGGGCGGCAAGATCTCGGTTCAAAACGGCCGGCTCAACGTCCCGGAGAATCCCGTGCTTCCCTTCATCCGCGGGGATGGCACCGGGCCGGACATCTGGGCGGCCAGCGTGCGCGTGTTCGACGCGGCCGTCGCGAAGGCGTACGGCGGCCAACGCAGGATCGCGTGGTTCGAGGTCTTCGCCGGCGAGGCGGCCTTCAAGAAGTTCAACACCTGGCTGCCGGACGACACCGTTGACGCGTTCAAGGAATACCTCGTGGGCATCAAGGGGCCGCTGACCACGCCGGTGGGCAAGGGCATCCGTTCGCTCAACGTCGCCCTGCGCCAGATGCTCGACCTCTACGTCTGCCTGCGGCCGGTGCAGTGGTTCAAGGGCGTGCCGTCGCCGGTGAAGCATCCGGAGAAGGTGAACATGGTCATCTTCCGCGAGAATACGGAGGACATCTATGCCGGCGTCGAGTGGCCCGCCGGTTCGCCCGAGGTCCAAAAGGTCATCGAGTTTCTCCAGAAGGAGATGGGCGTCAAAAAAATCCGGTTCCCGCAGACCAGCGGCATCGGCATCAAGCCGGTTTCCAGCGAGGGCAGCGAACGCCTGATCCGCGCCGCCATCGAGTACGCCATTGCCAACCGGCGCCAGTCGGTGACGATCGTCCACAAGGGCAACATCATGAAGTTCACCGAGGGCGCCTTCCGCGATTGGGGCTATGAACTCGCCAAACGCGAGTTCGGCGCGGTGGAGGTGGACGGCGGCCCGTGGTGCAAAATCCCCGAAGGCAAACCCGGCGCGGGCCTGGTCATCAAGGACGCCATCGCCGACATCACGCTCCAGCAGGTGCTCACGCGTCCCGGGGATTTTGATGTCATCGCCACGCTCAACCTCAACGGCGATTACCTCAGCGATGCGCTGGCCGCGCAGGTCGGCGGCATCGGCATCGCCCCGGGCGGCAACATCAACTACATCACCGGCCACGCCATCTTCGAGGCCACGCACGGCACCGCGCCGAAATACGCCAACCTCGACCGCGTCAATCCCGGCTCCGTCATCCTCAGCGGCGAGATGATGCTGCGCTACATGGGCTGGACCGAGGCGGCGGACCTCATCCTCAAGGGGCTCGACGGCGCCATTGCGGCCCGGACCGTCACCTATGATTTTGCCCGCCTCATGGAGGGCGCGAAGGAGATCCGGTGCAGCGAGTTTGGCAGCGAGATCATCCGGCATATGTGAACGCCGGGCGGCTCCCGGCCGTTTTTTGTGAAGCGAATCGCGCCGGGCGGTGTTGGTAGGTAGAGCTATGAAAATACACGGGTTGGTTCTGGCGGCCGCGGCGTTTGGGCTGGCGGGCGTTACGGCGCGCGCGGCGGACAGTGACAAGATTTCCTTCGGCAAACATATCCGCCCGATCCTGGAGCAGCATTGTTCGCAGTGTCATGAGCCCGACAACAAGCATTCCGGGTTTGTGGTGACCAACTACCGCGAGTTCAAGCGCGGCGGCGACAGCGGGCGCGCCATCGAGCCCGGCGAGCCGGAGAACAGCCTGCTGATGGACAAGATCCTGGGCAAGAACCAGCCGCGCATGCCTTACAAAGCCGCGCCGCTGAGCGATAAGGAGATTGCCACGATCCGCAAGTGGATCGAGCAGGGCGCCCACGGGGACTGAGCGCGCACCCTGCCGGGTCGCGCGGGGAAATTCCCTTAGACAACGGGCGTGAAGCCGCGTAGAGTGCGCGACTCATTTTCCGAATGGGATGTCATTATGAACAAACAAGTCATCACTTTTCACTACACGCTGACGGATCCGGCGGGCAAGCAGCTCGATTCCTCGGAGGGCGGCGTGCCGTTGTCGTTCGTCGAAGGCACGGGGCACATCATTCCCGGCTTGGAGACGCACCTGGCCGCCATGACAGTCGGGGAACAGAAGCGCGTGACGGTCCCGGCGAAGCTGGCCTACGGCGAACGGGACGCCTCCCGTGTGCTGGAGGTGCCGCGCGACAAGTTTCCATCCAAGGAGATTACGGTGGGCGAACAGTTTCGCGTGGGCGGTTCCGGGCACCCGATGGTGGTGACGGTGACGAAGGTGGAGGCGGCGCACGTCACGATCGATGCCAATCATCCGCTGGCGGGCGTGGACCTGACGTTTGACGTCAAAGTCGTGGACAAGCGCGACGCGAAGCCGGAAGAGCTGGAGTGCTGCCACGGCGCACACCACGACGAGCACGGCGGCGGCTGCTGCGGGGCGCATCCCCACGAGCACGGCGGTTGCGACGGCCACTAGGCCGCCGCGTTCGCGTTACACGCCCATCGTTTCGCAGGTCTTGCGGAAGTGATGGCCGTAGATGGCGAGGGTGACGGCGAGCTGGAAGTGCGCCGGCCGGCGGAAGAAGGTCCACACGAGCAGCCCCCAGTAGTGGAACCGCTCGCTGCCGAACAGGCCGAGGCGCACGCTCGAAAGCGCGAACGCCATCAGGTTGCGCCAGTCCAGCGTCAGATTCACCTTCGGCGCGCGATACTCCCGCAGGAACGTCCGCACGCGCTTGTAGTAGGGCCCGGGCGCGTAGATGCGGCGCATGATTTCCTTGTAACCTTCGCGCAGTTTCTCCATCTCCATGCGCGGGACAAAATTTATCGTCCCATCCACGTTGTCGCCGCTGGTCTGGCCGAGCAGCCGGCCTTCGCGCTTGAGCCGTTCGTAGAGCTTGGTTTCCGGAAACGCGTTGAGCAGGCCGACCATGGCGGTCACGATGCCGCTCTTCTGGATGAACTCCACCTGCCGCTGGAAGATCGTCGAGGTGTCGCTGTCGAAGCCGACAATGAACCCGCCCTGCACCTCCAGCCCGGCCCGCTGCATCCGTTTCACGTCGGCCACCAGGTCGCGGCCGGTGTTCTGGCGCTTGTTGCATTCCGCCAGACCGGCATCCGCCGGCGTCTCGATGCCGATGAACACCGTGTCGAATCCCGCCTCGACCATCAGGCGCACCAGTTCGGGATCGTCCGCGAGATTGATGGAGACCTCGGTGAAGAACGCAAAGTGCCGGCGGTGTTTCCGCCAGGCGATCAGCGCGGGCAGCAACTCTTCCCGGAGGTAGCGCTTGTTGCCGATGAAATTGTCGTCCACGAAGAACACATCGCCGCGCCAGCCGGCCTGATAGAGGCTGTCCAGTTCGGCGATGATCTGCGCGGCGGTCTTGGTGCGGGGGCGATGACCGAACATCGAGGTGATGTTGCAGAACTCGCAGTCGAACGGGCAGCCGCGCGAGAACTGGAGGCTCATCGAAGCGTAGCGGCGCAGGTCCGCCAGCTTCCACATCGGCACCGGTGTCTGGCGGATGTCGGGAAGATCCGACGATGTATAGACGCGCCGCGCAGTGCCGCGCTCGAAGTCGCGGAGGAACTCCGGCAGCGTCGATTCCGCCTCGTTCAGGACGAAGTGGTCCACGTCGCCAAACTGCCCGTGTTCCGCGATGAACAACGGCCCGCCGGCGACGATGGTCTTGCCGGCGGCCCGGCAGCGGGCGATGAGGTCGCGGGCTGAATTCCGCTGCGCCATCATGGCGCTGACAAACACGACATCGGCCCACTCCAGGTCCTGGGGGGCGAGGGGACGGACGTTGACATCCACCAGCCGTTTCTCCCACGCGGAGGGGATCATCGAGGCGACGGTCAGCAGCCCCAGCGGGGGAAACGCCGCCTTCTTGCGGATGAACTTCAGCGCGTACTTGAAACTCCAAAAAGTGATCGGAAACTCCGGGTATAACAGCAGGACTTTCATAAAAACCGTACCATACGCCGAAGCTCGCCCCTGACAAGGATTTTCCAGCCGCCCTTTCGCCGGTGACAGGGCCGCCGTCCGGGCCGGTTTAGAAATGATGCACGTAGCGCAGGCAGAACCGCTGGCCTTCGGGCCGGTTCCGCGCATCCATCTCGAAGTAGATGTTGCAGAACAGGTGGTCCTCCTGGGAGAAGTGATACACCGCGCCGGGACCGATGGCGATGACCTGCTCGCGCCGGCCGGAGACGCTCTGGCCGTCCACCTCCGTGTCGGTGAACTGCGTCAGGAAGTAGCCGTTGAGCCCGACGTGCAGGCGCTTCGCCAGCACCTCGTATTCGGTGGCCCAGTTCATGTGGACGGCCTGTCCCGCCTGGGTCTTCCGGGCGGTCGGGAACACATGGACGTCGGGGCTGTCGTTCTCGTCGTTCCAAAGATAATGGATGCGCCAGGAGCAGGACCACTTCGGCGCCATAAACCACGTGCCGGCCCAGTAGGGATTGAACGAGAAGAAGTTGGACCCCGCGTTGAGGTCCTCGTTCGGGCTGTAGCTGCCGGTGGGCAGGATGCACTGGAACTCGATGCGATGCATGAAGATCGGCCGCTGCGCGCCCGTCGCCGGGTCCTTCTCGCTCATGATCGGGTCCCACTGCAGGTAGGGGCCGACCACGATGTCGCCGATGCCGCCGCCGTTGTCGGTGAGCA
>CAZAAF010000074.1:9781-12410 GCA_964482575.1 uncultured Verrucomicrobiota bacterium
GGTCGTAGTCCACCGCCGGCAGGATGAAGTCCACGCCCCATTTGCCGCCGAGAAGCACCTTCTGGTCCGACTGGTAGATCAACTGCGAAAGTCCGGCGAAGACCTCGACCGTCGGCTTGCCGTTCGGCAACGCCATGGTGTTCGCGCCGCCGTCGGCGAACTTGTTCGCATGGTAGTACTCAAAATACTGCGTGAAGTAGAAGCCCGGCCCCGCCGGCGGCCCGCCGTCGAAGAAGCTGGTGAGCCCCAGATTCACGGTGGGCAGGTCGTAGGCGCGCACCGGCGCCGTGCCCATCCCCGCCACCACCAGACCGAATACAACCACGCGACATAGTCCTCTCATCACTCGCTCCTCGTTCGTTCGTGAACAACGTGTCCCGCCTGTTTGTATGGCGGAAGTCCCGGGCGGAAGCCAGCGTTTTTTCCGGCACGCGCCGCCCGCGCAAAAAAATTGAATCGTCACCCAATAGACACTTGTCAGGCGCTGAAATATCGGACAAAGTCCGCGCCCGGTTGGAGACGGTGTGGCTTGGGCCACGCGTCGGGTGCGGATCAGCCGTTGACAAACGACCGCCGGATGCGGCGGCAGAAAAGAGGTACCACGATGATCGAGTTCAACAAGAGGGTGTTGTTTGTAGGCTATGGCGCGGTGGCGCAGTGCGCGCTGCCGATTTTGGTCAAGCATATCAAGGTCCCGGCGAAGAACATCACCGTGATGGATTTTGAGGACCGGCGCGAGGCGCTCAAGCCGTGGACGGCCCGCGGCGTGAAGTTCGCCCGCAAGCGCGTGACGCGCGAGAACATGGGCGCGCTGCTGGGCAGGTATCTCGCCGCCGGCGACCTGCTGATCGACCTGGCGTGGAACATTGACTGTTGCGAGATCCTCCAGTGGTGCCACGACAACGGCATCCTGTACATCAACACCTCCGTGGAGTTGTGGGATCCGTACGAGAACTCCAAGGGCGCGCCGCCGCAGAAGATGACGCTTTACTGGCGGCACATGAACATCCGCCGCATGCTCGCGGGCTGGTCCGGCCCCGGACCCACGGCGGTAATCGAGCACGGCGCCAATCCCGGCCTCATTTCGCATTTCACCAAGCAGGGCCTGCTCGACATCGGCAAACGGGCGTTCGCCGACAAGAAGGTCACCGGCGCCGCCGCGGACGAAATCCGCCAGCTCGTCCAGGAGCAGAAGTTCAACCGCCTCGCCATGAAGCTCGGTGTAAAGGTCATCCACTGCAGCGAGCGCGACACGCAGATCACCAACAAACCGAAGGAAGTGGACGAGTTCGTCAACACCTGGAGCGTCGAGGGATTCCGCGAGGAAGGCACGACCACCGCGGAGATGGGGTGGGGCACGCACGAGAAGGAGCTGCCCGCGCTCGCCTACGAGCACAGCGAGGGGCCGCGCAACCAGATCTGTCTCGCCCGCATGGGCATGAACACGTGGGTCGCCTCCTGGGTGCCCAATTATTGCATCCGCGGCATGGTGGTGCGCCACGGCGAGGCCTTCAGCATCTCCGACCGGTTGACGGTCTGGGAGAATGGCAAGGCCGTCTATCGCCCCACGGTGCATTACGCCTACTGCCCGGCGGACGTGGCCATCGCCTCGCTCAACGAGCTGCGCGGCTATGATTACGAACTCCAGGAGAAGCAGCGCATCCTCAACGACGAGATCACCCGCGGGTCCGACATCCTCGGCGCGCTGTTGATGGGCCACGCCTATAACTCCTGGTGGACCGGCAGCGACCTCAGCATCGGCGAATCGCGCCGGCTGGTGCCGCACCAGAACGCCACGACCATGCAGGTGGCCATCTCGGTCGTCGCCGCCTCGATGTGGATGATCGGAAATCCCGCCAGGGGCGTGTGCGTGCCGGACGACCTGCCGCACGAGTACGTGCTGAAGATCGCGAAACCCTATCTCGGCAAATGGATCTCCAAGCCGTCCGACTGGACGCCGCTGAAGCACTACAGCAACCATTTCCCGGGACACAACAACCCGCAGATCGATCCGAGTGATCCGTGGCAGTTCAAGAATTTCCTCATTACCGACGGAGACTAGATGATCAGCAAGAGCACCCTGAACAAACTGGCGAAGGCGCACGGGACGCCGCTGTTCGTGGTGGATCATGACGAGTTGCGGCGCAGTTACGCCACGTTCAAGAAATACCTGCCGCGCGTGCAGGCATACTTCGCCGTGAAGGCCAACTCCGACCCGGCCATCGTCCACACGCTCTACAAGGCCGGGGCGAGTTTCGACGTCGCCTCGATGCCGGAGTTCATGATCGTTCACGAGAACATCAAGAACATGCCGGACAAGCAGCGGCAGGACTGGATCTGGGACAAGATCATCTACGCCAACCCGATCAAGGCCGAGAAGACCCTCCGTGAACTGAACCAGTACAAGCCCCTTGTAACATATGACAACCATGAAGAGATAAACAAGATCAGGAAGTACGCGCCTAATGCAGGACTTGTACTCCGGCTCAAGGTCGACAACACCGGTGCAATGGTGGAGCTGTCTTCTAAATTCGGCGCCGCCTCGGGAGAGTCAGTGGATCTCATCCTGGAGGCCGACAAGGCCGGTCTTGTCGTTGAAGGACTGAGCTTCCATGTCGGCAGCCAGTGC
>CAZAAF010000075.1:0-12359 GCA_964482575.1 uncultured Verrucomicrobiota bacterium
CCGCCTCCTCATGTCGGCGGCTACGGATTGACCTCGCGCTTTCTTTCCCCGGTGGATCGCGGCCTCCGGACGCGATGCCGGGTATTTTGGTTTTGACGTTGCATGAGGTGCCGCAGCGGGTAGTCGCCGACGTAAGGAGGCGGGCGAAAGGGGAGCGGGCGTTTGCGTTTGGGAAGCACTGCGTTCGGCACAAGCACCACACGTTGGCTTCCCTGCGTCATCCGCCTCCTCACGTCGGCGGCTACAGGATGCTCCGCTTCCTTCGCGGCGCGTTTGTCTCTCGGCGCCGCCGCCGGTTTCGGGTTGAAATCCTGCCGCTGTTGGGGTTTATCATGCGGCATGACGCTCCCTCGGACGCCCCGGACCTCTTTTATGAAACACCTCCTTTGTCTCATCCCGTGCATCGTGGCGGCAGTTGGCTGGACGGCGGAATCCCCGGCGAAACCCTCGCTCCCAACCGCCGACGTGCGCGGCCAGATCCGCGACCTCAACACGCCGCGCTCCATGTGCCATTTCCATACCCGCGCCGAGTGGCACGCGTATGCCGCCGGCTTGCGCGAGCACATCCTGGTCTCCTCCGGCCTCTGGCCCGCGCCGGCGAAATGCTCGCTCAACGCCCACATCTCCGGCCGCGTCGAACGCGACGGTTACTCGGTCGAGAAGGTTTATTTCGAGAGCTGGCCCGGCTTCTACGTCGGCGGCAACCTCTACCGCCCGCTCGGCCGGGGCAAGGGGCCGTTCCCGGCGATTCTCAACCCGCACGGCCATTGGAAAGTCGGCCGGCTTGCCGATGAGGACCTCGGGTCGCTCCCCGGCCGCTGCATCGGGTTCGCGCGGCAGGGATACATCGCGTTCTCGTGGGACATGATCGGCTACAACGACAGCTTCCACTGGGCGCACCGCGAGTTCCCGCCCGCCGGCGGCGCGGAATGGCTCTGGGGCCTGTCGCTCTTCGGCCTGCAAACGTGGAACTCGGTCCGGGTCATTGATTTCCTGCAATCGCTCCCCGACGTGGACGCGAACCGCATCGGCTGCACGGGCGAGAGCGGCGGCGGCACGCAGACGATGGTGCTCACCGCCGTGGACGACCGCATCAAGGCCTCCGCCCCCGCCGTCATGGTCAGCGCCATCATGCAGGGCGGCTGCCTCTGCGAGAACGGCCCGAACCTGCGGCAGGACACCTTCAACGTCGAGGTCAGCGCCGCCGCCGCGCCGCGCCCGCAACTGCTCATCGCCGCCACGGGCGACTGGACGCGCTTCACCCTCACGCACGAGTTCGCCGCGGTGCGCTCGGTGTACCGGTTGTTCGACGCCGCCGACAAGGTCGAGGCGATGCGGCAGGATGCCGCGCACAATTACAACCAGACCAGCCGCGAGGCCGCCTACGCCTTCTTCGGCAAAACGCTCCTCGGCGACAGCGACGCCAGCCATTTCAAGGAGAAGCCGTTCACCGTCGAGCCCAAGGACGGCTTGCTCGTGTGGGCGGGCATCGAAAAACCCGCCAACGCCCAGACTGCCGGGAGCTTTGCGAAGATGTGGACCGCGAACAGCGAGAAGCAGTTCGCCGCGGCGCTCGCCGCCGGTCCCGCCGAGTTCCGGAAGATGTACGAGCCGGCGTTGCGCCACGCGCTCTCGCTGGAGGTGCCCGCTGCGAAGGAGGTCATCGCCGAGGATTGCGGCGACGGCCTGTTCGCCCTCGGCCGGCCCGGCCGCGGCGACCGGATTCCCGCCAAGCTCTCGCTGCCCAAGGGCGGCGGCAGGCATGTCGCGACGCTCGTGGTTCATCCCAAGGGCTGGCTGGCGGCCGAGCCGTTTGCGGCGAAGCTGGTGGCCGGCGGCCAGATGGTGCTGGCGATCGACTGCTTCAGCGAACTGCGCAAGACCGAGGACAAGTTTTTCACCACCTACAACAAGACCGATACCCAGCTTCGCGTGCAGGACATTGTCACCGCGCTCGCGTGGCTGCACGGGCGCAAGGATGTCAGCGCCGTCAACGTGGTGGGGCTCGATGAAGCCGGTCTCTGGTGCCTGCTGGCGCGGCCGTTCGCGCCGTTTGTGAAGAAGACCGCCGCCGCCGCCGTGCAGTTCAACCCCGCCAGCGACACCGCCTACCTCAAGCAGCTTTACGTCCCCGTCCTGCGCCGCGCGGGCGATTTCCGCACCGCCGTCGCCCTCATCGGCAACGCCCCGCTGCTGGTTCACAACGCCGGCGTCGCCTTCAAGCCCGGGTGCGAGACCCGGCGCGAGAAGCTGGCCGACGACGAGGTCGTCGCGTGGCTGGGGAAGTGAGCGCGGCGGGATTGTGCTGTGTCTCTTCGCCGTGGAGCGGACTTCCCAGTCCGTTCATGGAAAGGCGGCAGTCCTATGTATGATTGGTCCGTGAGTCAGGCGATGCGAGTGCTGGTAACCTGGGTGACAAGGGTCATAGGTTTACTGCCACTGTGCTACGGGGCCTTGGTTGCGATTGTCGGGATGGGACCTGGCGGTGCTGTTGGTGGTGACGGGAGACTGTTTGCATTACCCATACTCCTCTACGGAATATTGTGCATGCTTCCGGATGCCATATTCAGGAGTCGAATCGTATCGGTTGTTTACGTTGTGCTGACGATTCTCCCCACAGTGGCCTTGGTTCACAGTTTGGTTTTTGCATCGCATGCGGGCGGAACAACAGAAATGGACTCTCAGGTTGCATGGCTGTTGATTGTGGCAACCCTGTTTTCGCCACTTCGGGCGATGCTGGTTTCACTAATGCCCCCGACAAAACGTGTGGACCGGAGGCGCTCATAGTCCACGGGGTTCCCTTGGCTGGTGATCTGCGTCGCACGCGCTATAAATCCGGTACGCCGGTTTGCGCGGTGCGGTTCATTTCGGCAACACGCCCTGAAACCCCGGGCTATTGCCATTGCGTCCCTGACGGGACGACGCACTCCAAACATCTTGTCCTGTAGGGACAGTCGAAAATAGCCCGCCAGTTTACTGGCGGGTACCGCGACCACAAATCCGTGGAGTCCCGTAGGGACGGTTGAACGGTTTGTGAACGCACCTCGTCCACCCGGCCGTCGTCCATCCTACGCCGCCACACTGCGGATGACGGCGAGAGCTCCGAGGGAAAAAGGGGACCTATATACGCCACCCTACCAATACTTCCGAAAGGGGGTACTGAATGAGCGGGGTTAAGGAGTTTCAGCGGGCTTCCATGTTCCAAGCCAAACAGGAGGTTCTGCAAAGAACGTCACCCGATACGGCACTTTCCATTTTCCAGCTTCGGCAATTAGATGGGAAAATGTTGTCCAAGCTGTGGCTAATTCAATCAGCCAACAACCTTCGCTTGGCCGCTCTACACCTGCTATGGGCAAATTTAGAAATTGGAGATTATGTTGCAGAGTCAACCACAAGTCTCCGGCTTGTCGGTCTGTATCGGCGGGTTTTTGGAACAAAATCAATGCTGTGTGCATGGTGTCTCCTTGTTTTAGGCGGGATCTATGCGTGCCAGAAGACACCAGTCAGAAAGGTGCTGTCAAGTGACAAAAACCATCTGCTATTCGCCCGTTGTTTTAGGCGGCTTCGGCGTCGGGATAAAGGGCCGTCTGGCAGCCTGTTCGGATTCGTTTACCGCGCTTGGACGAGTCGGAATAAATGGCCTTCTGCCAGAGTTCTCAGTGCTCTTAATATTTTTGCCCGAGTTGAAGTCAGAATTGGATGTTGGTTTTATGGGAGTGCTCATATGATGAATATTATGAACTCTGAGAAATTCCTTGGCGAGCTAAAAGAGAAGATTTGCTTTGCCGACTGGCACAAGCGTTACTACCAAAACCGTGCTCGAAAATACCACCGGATTGACTACTGGCTAAAAGCGGGACTGGGAGTCGGTGCGCTGGCCGGGGCCGTCATTTCTGGCTTTTCAGCTTGGCGCACAACCGGCGCTCTCATAGCTGGAGGTTGCGCGTTTATAATGGCCAATCTACTGCCGATACTAAAGTGGGATGACATCGTTTCTGGATTCAAAGCAGAGGAGGCTGAGTGGATTCGAATTTTTAAGGGATATGAGGGTATTCTTAGCTATTACGAGATTTCAAACCGCGATGAAATTTTGGTCCAAGAAATCCAGCGCGTAAAAGAGATGCAAAATGCCACGGCTCTGCATTCCAGATGGCTGCCACACAATAAAAAGGTATTGGACCAGTGCGACAAAGAAACGAGAGAGTATTATGGCCTGCCAATGGACCCGTATAAATCGGAAGATAAAACAGTGATTTAACCACTTAACACCCTAAAGATTTAGGGTGGTGGGAAAAGGAGTCAGTCCTATGATCTTTGCATGGGTGGACCGTCGGCCATCCTACGCCGCCACGCCCCGGATGACCGCGAGGGTCTCCGTGCCGAACTGGCGGGCCTTGGCGGGACCGATGCCGCGCACGCCCATCATCGCCTCCCGCGTCTGCGGCATCTGGCGGGCCAGTTCCTTCAACGTCGCGTCGGGATAAATGAGATAGGCCGGGATGCCCATCTGGGCCGCCTTGTCGCGCCGCCACTCTTTCAACGCCTCGAAAACCGTGGCGTCATACGCCGCCTCGACCGCCTTGGCGGCGGCGGCCTTGCGCGCGGCGGGTTTCGCCTTCTCAAACGGCGGCAGCTCGATGTCGAGCGCCGCTTTGGCCAGCATTACCTGCCGCCCCAGCTCCGTCAGCGAGG
The DNA here is from genome assembly GCA_964482575.1 of uncultured Verrucomicrobiota bacterium. Lineage (GTDB taxonomy): Bacteria > Verrucomicrobiota > Verrucomicrobiia > CAIQCK01 > CAIQCK01 > CAIQCK01. The sequence goes on from CAZAAF010000075.1 coordinate 4,693, forward strand.
CTTTCGGGTAATCGCCGTCCGTCAGTTGGATGCAGCCGGCGTCGGCCAGCCGGCGCAGCAGCTCCTGCGTGAAATCGTAGCCGTACTCCTTCAGCAGCCCGTAGGTGGAGAGCTTCTCCAGTTCGGCGTCGAACACCTCCTTCGAGCGCGACCCGGTCAGCACCAGCGTGATGCGGCCCAGGCCGAACCGCCCGGTCATCCGCGCCACGCAGCTCAGCGCCTTCTGGAGCAGGAGCGTCTTTTCCGCGGCGTCGAGGACGGGCGGCGTGGGGGCGCGCGCGGGCTCGGGCGCGGCGCGTTTGGCGGCGCGGCGGCGGGTGGTCGGTCCCGAGCCGCAGTTGTCGCACGCGCTGCACCGCTCCGGCGCATCGGTCTCGCCGAAGTAATTCAGGATGTACCCGTGCCGGCAGCCGCGGCAGTCCACGTAATCGATCATCCGCCACAGCTTGTTGAAATCCCGCTGGCGCTTGGCCTCGAGGCGTTCAAAATCGACCGATTGCTTGTCGAGCGGCTTCGCCGGCTCCGCCAGCCGGGTCGTGTAGGTGCGGCTGCCCTTCTGGTAGTCGCGCACGATGCAGCCCGCGCGCTCCAGCAGGTGGAGCGCCGTGCCGACCGCCATGTCGTTCTTCGCGGCCTTGACGTGCTCGGCGATCTCCGACATCGGCATCTCGATGGGGCCGTGCTTGCAGAGCCGCAACAGCGTCAGGTGCACGCCGGTGATGATCTCCTGCGTCGGGTTCGCGCCCTCGATGAAAAACTCCTGCGTCTTCACGTCGGCGTAGTTGAACAGCAGCTCGCAGAACGCCGGCTCGCCGTCGCGCCCGGCGCGCCCGGCCTCCTGGTAGTACGCCTCGACGCTGCCGGGGATGTCGTAGTGCGTCACGAACCGCAGGTCGGCGCGGTCCACGCCCATGCCGAAGGCGTTCGTGGCCACCGCCACGGCGCACCGGCCGCCCATGAATTTGTCTTGCGCCTTCGTCCGCTGCTCCTCGGTCATGCCGCCGTGGTAATAGACCGCCGGCACGCGCGCCGCCGCCAGGTGCTCATAGACCTTCTCCACGTTCTTGCGCGTGGCGCAATACACGATCCCGGTCTTGTGCGTCTGGATCGTGTCGAGGATGCGCTCGATCTTCTCCGCCTTGTTCGCCGCGTGGGTCACCGTCAGTGTCAGGTTGTGCCGCGCGAACCCCGAGACGAACACCTGCGGCGGCTGGCGGCCGAACTTGCCGAGGCTGAGCTGCTCGAGGATGTCCGCCCGCACCTCCGGCGTGGCCGTGGCCGTCAGCGCCGCCACCTGCGGCTGCCCCAGGTCCTTCAGCGCCCACTTCAACCGCATGTAGTCCGGCCGGAAATCGTGGCCCCATTGCGAAATGCAGTGAGCCTCGTCCACCGCGAACAGCGCGATGGAGAGCGGCGCGAGCGCGGCAATGAACCGTTCGCTCTTGAACCGCTCCGGCGCGACGTACACCAGCCGGTACTCGCCCCGCTGCATCCGCGCGATGCGGTCGTCCATCTCCGCCGGGCTGAGCGAGGAGTTGATGAACGTGGCCGGGATCTTCTTCTCCGCCATCGCGTCCACCTGGTCCTTCATCAGTGCGATGAGCGGCGACACGACCACGGTGATGCCGTCGAGCAACATCGCGGGAAGCTGGTAGCAGAGCGACTTGCCGCCGCCGGTGGGCATGATGATCAGCGTATCCTGTCCGTCGGCAATGGCCTCGATCACCGGCTCCTGGCCTTCGAGGAACTCGTGAAAGCCAAAGTGCCGGTGCAGCAGGGCGTGCAATTCTGTCGTGTCAGCCACCCCGCGATTGTAGGCGTCCGCGCGGGTTTGGCAAGCGGGCAGGGGATGGCCGCGAAGGCACGCGATTGGGGGAATGGGAATGAGGAAGGAAATGAATCCACGGATTCCACGGATGGGGAAGGCTGGATGGTTGCGGAAAGCCGCCGGTAGCCGCCGACGTAAGGAGGCGGGGAGAATGAGGGGTTGGCGTATGCGTTTGGGAGGCACTGCGTTCGCGGCATGGCAAGCGCCGCGTGTTGGCCGCTCTTCGTCATCCGCCTCCTGACGTCGGCGGCTACGGATGGACCCTGCCATCTTTCTCCCGGTGGATCGCGGCCTCCGGACGCGATGGCGGGTGCTTTGTTTCTTGGCGTTGCGCGGGATGCCACCGCTGGTAGCCGCCGACGTAAGGAGGCGGGGAGAATGAGGGATTATTGTTTGCGCTTGAGAAGCACTGCATTCGTGGCATGGCAAGCGCTACGCGTTGGCTTCTCTTCGTCATCCGCCTCCTCACGTCGGCGGCTACAGGCGGCTACGGATGGATCCCACTTCCCTTACAGGAGAGGCCGTGTTCATCCCGCTCATGCGAGGACATCGGCTGATCTTGGGACTTTTGGCCTTTGCGCGTTGGCCGTCCGGGGCTACACTGCCGCCCATGTCCAGGGACGCGGTGAAGCAGCGGCGAGAACAACGCAAACGGCATCAGGCCCGTCCAGGCGCGCGAGGAGAATAATCCCATGAATGCAAAGAGCTGGTTCGTTTCCGGAATCATTGTGGCGGCGTGTGTCACGTTCGCCACCCGCGGTAGCGCCGAGGAGGCGTGGAACGCCACGCTGGCCACGGGCAAGAAACCGCCCGCCGCCGCGCCCCGCGAGGACGGCAAGCTTTCCATCATCGCCTTTGGCGCGCACCCCGACGACTCGGAACTGAAGGCCGGCGGCGTGGGCGCGTTGTGGGCGGCGCAGGGCTGCCATGTGAAGCTCGTCTCCGTGACCAACGGCGACGTCGGCCACTGGTGCGAGGCGGGCGGGCCGCTCGCCCGGCGACGCCTGGCCGAGGTCCGGAAATGCGACGGCGCGCTCGGCGCGACGGCGGAGGTCCTCGACATCCACGACGGCGAGGTGATGCCGACGCTCGAAAACCGCCGGACGATCACGCGGCTGATCCGCGACTGGAAGGCGGACGTCGTCCTCGCCCCGCGCTCGAACGATTATCATCCCGACCACCGCTACACGGGCATCCTCGTGCAGGACGCGGCGTTCATGGTGACGGTGCCGTTCTTCTGCACCGACATGCCGTACCTGGCGAAGAACCCGGTGTTCATGTACTACTCCGACAGCTTCGAGCGCCCGAATCTCTTCCGGCCCGACATCGTGGTGTCGATCGACGCGGTGATCGAGCAGAAGGTCAACGCCATCGCCATGCTGGAATCGCAGATGCTCGAGGGATGCTGCGGCGGCAGTGAGAAGCTGGTACCGAGGACGAAGGAGGAATACGAGAAACGGATGACGGAGGTGCGCAACCGGCTCCGCAACCGCTTCGCGGGCATCGCCACCCAGTATCGCGCCCGGCTGATCGAGCTGTATGGCGAGGAGCGCGGCAAGCAGGTGAAGCACGCCGAGGCGTTCGAGCTGTGCGAATACGGCGCCCGGCCCTCCATCGAGCAGTTGAAGAAGCTCTTCCCGACGTTTGGAAAATAACGGTAACGTCGTGATAAGGACTCTGCCCATCCGACGCGGGTGTGTTGGATTCTCACTCAGTCGCGGTTGCGACGCCGAGGGTGGATCGCGACCTCCGGGCGCGATAGTGAGGGACGTGAAAAAGGGGATGTGCTTGGAAAGTGGGATACACGGCGCACATGCCGCCCCTTTGCTTTTGAACCGCCATCGCGCCCGGAGGTCGCGATCCACCCGGCTGTTTGCTTGCGGTGAAAGACTCACAAAGCAATTCGACTCCAAACCCCGGGGCGTGTTTTGAGAATACGAATCCAGAAGTGTCTTCCCGATCCCGGAGCGGCAGCGGGTTGCCATCGCCATGGACGCTCGCACGTGTTGGAAAAGGGCCATCAAACCATGCGACAGCATTTTGGACTGCGGCAGCCCTCTGCCGCTTTTCCTGCGCGGGTGAGAGAACCTGCCCGGAACGACGCGTGCCGGTTATTTGCTAGTACCGTTTGGAGACTCCTATGAATACCGATTCCTCCCTTTCACGGCGCGAGTTTCTCGCGCGAAGCGCAGGCGGCGCGGCGGCCGCCGGCCTCGCCTCGCTCCTTCCCGGCCGTCCCGCGGCGATGGCCGCGCCCGCGACACGTCCCTCGGCACCGCTGGCGATGTGGGCGCTCACCGGCACGCTGCCGTCGGACGCCGTGCGGCGCCAGCTCGATTTGTATCACGGCGCGGGCTGGGGCGTGGTGCTCTACCCGCGCTGGGGGCTGGAACTGGAATATCTCGGCGACGCCTGGTTCGAACGCATCCGGTTCATCGTGGAGCAGGCCGCGGCGCGGACGATGGAGGTGTGGCTCTACGACGAGTTCACCTGGCCGAGCGGCCACGCGAAGGGACTGGTGACGCAGGGCCACGACGAATTGCAGGCGCAGGTGCTGCACGTGAACCCGGATGGCACGCATCATCTCGAGCGCGTTCCCGAAAGTGCCAATCTCCTGATGCCCGAGGCCACGGCCCGGTTCCTCGCGGTGACGCATGAGCGATACGCGGCGGCGATCGGCGGCTATTTCGGCTCGACGGTGCGCGCTGTGTTCTCCGATGAGACGTCGCTGGCGCGCCAGCACCAGCCGCGCAAACCGGGCGGCGGTTTGTGGCAGGTGACTTGGTCGGACGCCATGGACAAGGCGCTCGGCGGGAATTTCATCGAGCGGCTATCGAAGACGAAGGACCTCGCGCACGCGCCGTTGTGGCGCGATTACTGGGCGGCCTACGCGCGTGTGTTCCATGACTCGTGGATTGCGCCCATCGCGCGCTGGTGCGGGGCGCACAAACTCGCAGCGAGCGGTCACTGGCTGGGCGAACACTCGTTCGGCACACAGGTCGCCTACAACGGCAGCCTGCGGCGGTTGCTGGCGGCGCAGCAGATTCCCGGCATCGACGAAATCAGCACCCGCACGGAACCGGACAATTGCGAGGCGCTCACGCTGGCGTCCATCGCCGAGATGGCCGGCCGCGAACGGATGGTGGAGGTCTATGCGCTCGGCCCGTCCTTCATGACCCTGGGCACGATGCGGACCATGGTGGACCTGTGCGCCGCGTGCGGCGTGGACCGGTACATCGTGGCCATCTGCCCGTTCGACCTTCGCGGCAGCGTGTTCAAACGCGAGTATTGCGGCGTCTATGGACCACAGCAGCCATGGTTCCGCGAGGGCGGCGCGAAGGCGTACGCCGAGTATGTGGCCGGGGCGGCCGAACGCGCGCGCACAGCGAAACCGCTGGGCGTGCCGTGGCCCTCGGACGAGGAACTCTGGGCGGCGGCCGGTCCGGCCCCGACAAAGTCCGAGGCGCTGAAGGCGATGACTCAGAAGTTCGTCGCAGCCGCGCGCGATGCCATCCGCGCACGGCTGGAGCCGGGCCGCGACGTTCCCGCCGCCGCGACGGCGCATCGTCCCGCGGATGCCGCATGGAGCTTCAGCGTCAAGGGACTGAACTCAATCCGGCTCGATCAACCCGTCTTGAACATCACCGTCCTGCCGCGCGTGGCGGAGCTGTCGGTGCAGGGCCAGCTCGTGCGCGGCCTGCGCATCAATGGCACGGCGGTGAAACTGGACGCCGCGCCCGCCGACACGCGGTTCGATCTGAGTTACCGCCGCGTGCCGGTGGCGAAAATGCTGCGCGTTGGCGAAAACCGCATCGAGGTGGACACGGCGGAGCCGAAACCGCTGAAGTTTTTGCCCGCGTTAATCCTGTGGGGCGATTTTGCGGTGGACGCGCAGGGAAGTCTGATCGCTCCGCCGAAAACGATCCCGCCGGGCGACTGGCGTGCGCAGGGTTTCCCCGCGCTGTGCGGCACGGGCCGCTATCGCACCGTGATGAACCTGGAACGCGCGCCGAAGCGGCTCACCGTCAACAGCGGCGGTTATCCCGTGCGCGCGATCTGGAATGGCCGAAACCTCGGCCTGCGCACCTGGGCGCCGTTCGGTTTTGACCTGGCCGGCGCGGCGAAAGCCGGGCGGAACGAAGTGGTCATCGAAGTCACTAGCACCCTCGGCCACCTGTTCGTGGCGAAGGAGTCGCCGCCCGTGGGCTTGTTGGACTTCAGCGTGGAATGACGCCGCGGCCTGCTCAGGTGCGCGCCAGCGCGCCGGAGAGGACGCCGAAACATTTCTTCGCGGCGGCCATGGGATCGTAGCCGGGCTTGTTGAAAATCTGGCCGCTCACCTCGACCACGGCCGCGCCGTGGTAGCCGAGCTGCCGGAGCTGCTTGAAATAATCCGCGTAATCCGTCGTGCCTTCGCCGGGGAGCAGGAACTGGAATTTCTTCGCGTCGCCCGACGCGTCCTTCAGGTGGATGAAACGCGTGTGCGGCAGCAGCGGTTTCAGGCTGTCGGCGAGCGTGAGGCCGGCCAGTTGATAATGACTGTAATCGTATGCGACCTTGATCGCGGGGCTCTGGGCCTTCTCCAGCAGCCAGAGCAATCGCTCCGGCGAATTGACCGCGTTGCCCACGTGCGCCTTGATGGTCAGGATGATCCCGCCCGCGGCGGCCACCGATCCCCACGCGTGCAGGCGCTCGGCCATGCGCTCCTTGAGAGCGTCCCACTCCGGCGGCTTGCCGCCGACCACGGTCTCCACGATTGGCAGTTGCCGGGGCGAAACGTCGTGCGCGAGATGCGCGGCCGCCTGGATGATGTCGAGGTTCTTCGCGTGCGTGGCGTCATCCGCCGTGAGGCTGATGTTGATCATCAGCGACGAGAGATCGAGATGCAGCGACTGGAGACGGTCGCGAAGGCCCTTGCGCGCGTCGGCCGAGAGCTGCTTCGGCTCGGTGGGGAAACCGGGCATCAGGGCGAACTCGACGTTGCGGTAGCCGATCTCCGCGCACGCGCGCAACGCGTCGTCGAGCGGCACGGTCTTCATGCCGTACAGGCTGAAGCCGAGGCGGACGCCGCTGTTGGCGGCGCGCGAGGCGAACGGGAAGGCGGCGAGCGCGGCGGCGCCGGCGGCGTATTGGAAAAACTGGCGGCGGGTTTGCATGATGTGTCTCCGGGGGATGCGGGCTATTTCTTGGGACGGCTGGCGGCCAGGTCGAAGCAGAGCATCTGGCGTTCGTTGCGGACGTACAGGTAGCCGTCGGCCAGCACCGGCGCGATGTAGCTCGGCCGGTCCGGGTCGAGGACCTGGGCGGTGCAGATGAGTTCGCAGCCCTGCGGCGTCAGCTTGGTCAGCATCAACTTGCCCCATTCGTTGAGGATGAGGTAGTGACCGTTGGCGTAGATCATCTGGCAGCGGGTCAGTGACGGCTGCTCCCACATCAGCTTGCCCGTGGCCAGCTCCACGCACCGCAGCGTGGTGCCTTTCTCGTGCCGTCCGTTGAAACCGTAGAGATACCCGTCGCGGACCATGGACGTGGCCCAGTGGGTGGAGAGCACCTCGTCGCGCCAGAGGATGTCGAAGCCGTCCTTGCGGCAACGCAGCAGCGCGCCGCCGGTTTGATATGACGCCGACACAAACACGCGGTCGTCCACGATGACCGGCGAGGCGGCATTGACGGACTCGACGAGTTTCGAGCGGAACGGGAACCGCCAGAACACCTTGCCGTCGGCCGGGTCGAGCGCCACCAGTCCGCCGCGCCCGAAGACGAACGCAAACCGCTGCCCGCCGATGGTGGCGCACCGCGGCGACGCGTAGCTCGCGCCCTCGTCGGTCGCCTGCCAGAC
>CAZAAF010000076.1:0-6192 GCA_964482575.1 uncultured Verrucomicrobiota bacterium
GCGTAATCGGGAACGGGCATCAGGCGAAGGGGCGGGTGCGGTTGCGGAAGAAATAGAAGGCCATTAATCCGGGCACGGCCACGAACAAGCCGGCGGCGGTGTTCACGAGGGCCTCGGAAATGGCGCCGGCCAGTTTGGTCGGGTCGGCAATGATGCCGCCACCGGCCAACGCGGCGAAGGCGTGAATCATGCCCACCACCGTGCCCATCAGGCCGAACATCGGTGCCACGACACCGATCATAGAGAGGTAGCTGCAGCGGGCGCGCCAGCCCATCGCCTCTTTCAAGGCATGGTCGCCCATGATTTCACGGACGACCTCCTTGCCGCGGCCCACGCGCTGGATGGCGGGCTTGAGGACGTTGGTCATGAAGCAGGGGTTCTTGTCGCACACGCGCCAGGCTTCCTGGTAGTTGCCGTCGGCGATGGCCTTCTGGAGCAGGTCCACGATGTTCTTGGGCGCCGCCTTGGGCACGCGCAGCCGGAACGCGCATTCCAGGATCAGGCCCACCGTTAGCACGGAGAGGATGCCGATGATAACCAACATCGGACCGCCCGCCTTGAGGGTGTCCCACAACGTTTCGTGAGTCGCACCACCGGCGGCCGAAGCCGTGGCCGGCAGCGCCGCGCCCAGGAGCAGCATCGTGACGATGGCCATCCAGCGGCGGGGAGCTTCAACACGGGTGTTCAGGTTGTTGTTCATAAGTTGGTTCCGGTGTTTGGATTTGGTCGCGCCGTCGCGGTCTCGGGCGTGACAACAGGGTTATTCAGTCTTGGCGGTCTGGGGTTGAAGTTTCTTTTTCAATTCGTCCGCCTTGGCCTGGGCCTGGCGGGCGATGGGTTCGTCCTGATAATAGAGGACGGTCGTGGTCAGATAACAGTCCAGCGCCTTGGCGGCGTCACCTTTGGCGGCGTAACAATCGCCCATGGCCAGATACGCCAGCCCGAGCATGCGGGCTTCCGAGGTGGAGACCACCAGCTTCGTGGCCCCTGCCTTGACCACTTCGCTGAGTACGGCAATCGCCTCGTCGTGCTTGTTCTGGCCGGCCAGCGCCAGCGCCAGATAGGGCTTCACGCGATTGGCCTGCGCCGGCTGGTATTCCGAAAGCTTCTTGGCCACGGCATCGGCGTCCGCCATCTGCTTCAACTCGGTATGGCACCGGACCACCGCCACGGCGGCATCCTGCACCCACGGGATGGGCAACACCATGTAGCGTTCCACCAGCGGCTTCAGAACCGCCAGTGCGGCGGCGTATTGGCCGGCCTCCGTGGCCGCCAGCGCTTCCTTGACGCCCTGCCGGTCCGCCAGGTTCCAACTGCCCGCTTCCGTCTTGATGCTGCCCCACGGCATGGCGGCTTCGCCGCCGGGCGTCTGGTAGTAGAGATTCTTCGAGTCGGCGCGGGTGATGGCCACGTCACGGCGCTGGCCGTTTCGGAGGATGAAGTAATCACCCGCTGTCTGCGCCAGGGTTGCGGTGGCCACGGCGCTCATCGCAAGAACGCCTCCAACCGCCTGAATTAGCTGGTTGCCGAACTTCGTAGCCATAAAAGCGTGAAGGCTTTTAACAAAATTAAGCGAAACCCGTCAAACAGGAAGTGAGCGATTTTGAAAAAAAGGAGTGCACACGGGAATGGCGGTGCAACCGCCGTCCCCCGCGTGTATATTGGCCCGCCATGAATCCTCGTGCCAACAATGCGCCAACGCCGGAAGAGGTGCAGAAGAAACTCGCCGAGTTTGTCAAACAGCAGTTCGGCGAAAAAGCGGTCGTTGTCAACATGCCGGATCATCCGGAGCCGGCGGCCACGGATGCGACGGGCGAGGTTGCCGCGGACAATCCGCTCGCCTTCGATTTCAACTTCAAGCCCAAGGACATCAAGGCGCACCTCGACCGCTTCGTCATCCGCCAGGACGAGGCCAAGAAGGTCCTTTCCATCGCCGTGTGCGACCACTACAACCACGTCAAGCTCGCCGAGGTGGGGCGCGCCACGCACGAGTATCACAAGCAAAACGTCGTGCTCATCGGTCCCACCGGCGTGGGCAAGACGTACCTCATCCGGTGCATCGCCCAGCTCATCGGCGTGCCGTTCGTCAAGGGCGATGCCACCAAGTTCAGCGAGACCGGCTACGTCGGCGGTGACGTGGAGGACTTGGTGCGCGAACTGGTGGCCCGCGCCGACGGCAACGTCAAGCTCGCCCAGTATGGCATCATCTACGTGGACGAGATCGACAAGATTGCCGCCGCGTCGCAGAGCTTTGGCCGCGATGTCTCCGGCCGCGGGGTGCAGAGCAACCTGCTCAAGCTGATGGAGGAGACCGAGGTGCCGCTGCGGTCCCAGAACGACCTCACCGGCCAGTTGCAGGCGGCGATGGAGTTCCAGCGCCACGGCCGGGTCCAGCGGCCGACCATCAACACCCGCCGCATCCTCTTCATCGTCAGCGGCGCCTTCGACCGGCTCGAGGACATCGCCCGCGCGCGGATGCGGGAGTCGCAGATCGGTTTCGGGGCGAAAATCCGCGGGGAGATTCCGCGGTCCGACCTGTTGCGCCGGGCGACGACGGAGGATCTCATCCAGTTTGGCTTCGAGCCGGAGTTCGTGGGCCGGTTGCCGGTGCGCGTCGTGTGCGACGAGCTAGGCGAGGAGGATTTGTTTGCCATTCTCAAGCAGAGCGAGGGATCGGTGGTTCATCAATACGAACAGAGCTTTCGCGCGTTCGGCATTGATGTGCTGTTTGCCGACGAGGGATTGCGGGCCATCGCCCGGCAGGCGGCCTCCGAGCGGACGGGGGCGCGCGCGCTGGTGACGGTTTGCGAGCGGGTGTTGCGCGACTTCAAGTTCCATCTGCCGTCGAGTCCCGTGCGGTGTTTTGTCGTGACGGCGGAGCTGGTGGAAAACCCGGCGCGCGAGCTGGAGAAGCTGCTGGCCGACCCGGGGTACGAGCCGCGGCTGGTGGCGCGCATGCTGGCGCGCCAGTGGGCGGAGCGGTTCGGCCGCCAGCACGAGGTGAAACTCGAGTTCGACGCGGACGGCCTCGACGCGGTCGTGGAGCGGGCGCTCGCCGCCCAACGCCCGGTGCGCGATTTTTGCGACGAGCTGTTCAAGGATTTTGAATTTGGCCTGCGGCTGATCAGGAAGAACTCCGGGCAGTGTGAGTTCACGCTGCCGCGCACGGCGGTGGAAAGCCCGGAGCGCTTTCTCAGCAACCTCGTGGTGGGCTCCTATCGCAGCCCGTCGTGACGGACCTCCTGCGGCAGTGGTCTAGCGGCGGACGCTCCCGGTCGGTAGTTCATACAGCATGCCGGCGGTTCCCGGCACCGACCGCATATGGGTCAGGTCGAAATAGTGTTAGAAGAGGGCGTCGGGCGGCCAGCCCGGTTGCGCCACCAGCAACACGCGCGTCACGCCGGGCGGCAACTCCAGACGGTCGATGAAGGTCAGGCGTTGTTGGTGGCTCACCCAGTATTGTTCGGACCAGGGCTTGGGCAGGGCGCGGTCGTGCACCAGCAGGACATCGTGATACTCCGGCAGGTAATACGCGAAATGCTGGAAGCCGCGAAACAGGAACTCGCCGTGATGACAAATCCACGTCGTCGCGGGCGGGTAACCGTTGCGGATCGTCTGGAAGCAGGACTTGAGTTGCTGCTCGTCCAGGCGGCGTTGCGCCGCGGTGAGCGGCAGCGCAAACGATCCGCGCGGTTGGAGGATGAACACGGTCGCGTTGACCGCCGCCACGGTCCCCAGCAACGTCACCAACACCGTCCATCGGGGACCACCGCCGGGGAGGGACCCGCCGAGGCCGGTGGCCGCCCGGCAAAGCGCCAGTCCCGCCAGCACCGCCAGGGCCGGAAAGTAACTCAACACGTGGCCGGTGGAGGTGGTGAAAAACACGAACAGCCCGCAGGCCACCTGGGGCACCAGCCAGAACGCCAGTAGCCGCAGGGATTCCTGGTTCGCCGTCCAGAACCGGATTTTGTTTTCCCGCGATTGAAACACCAGCCAGCGCACCAGCTCGAGGATGGCGATGGCGCCGGCCAGCAGTAGCCATGTCCAGCAGCAGGCCACCATTTGCATGGCACTGCCCATCACCCGGAACCCGCCTCCGCCCCACGGCATGTACTCGCCCAGCCGACGCCACATGCGGATCGAGCAGGCCACGCACACGTCGAATCCACCGCAGAGGTGGGCCAGCGCCGCCAGCCACCCGGCGCAGAAGAGCGCGGTCAATGCCAGACCCGCCAGCAGCTTTCGTGCGCGGGGAGGTTCCAGCCGGTAAAACGCGTACAGCCAGAAGGGGACCAGGGTGACGGATACATGGCCGCGGTTGGAGGCCACCAGCGCGAGCGACAGGGACATGAGCCCCACCTGCCACCAGGCGCCGCCCCGCCGGATGGCATGCAGACAGATGAGCACGGTCATCAGTGTCAGGGCGGAGTCCAGCATGGTGGCCATGGCCACCTCGCCATGGAACCAGCAGGTTGGTCCCGTTGCCAGGATGACGGCGGTGGCCGCGCCGCACGCCCGGCCGAAAAGCTGCGTGCCGAGGAGATAGCCGCCCGCCGCCACGAACGCGCCCGCGACCAGGCTGACCCACACGAGGCTGGCGTGCGGATCGCTGACCCACAGGTGCACCAGCCGGCCCAGCATTACGTAGAGGAAGTAACCCGGCGGATGCGGCTGGTTGAGGAGCATGTTGTAGTCGTTGATCCCCAGCGCGAACTCGAGGCAATCCCAGTGGTAGCCCAGTTCGCTGCGAAACGGGATGCGGATGGCAGCGCTCGCCAGAAAAATCCACGCTGCCACGCTCCAATCCCGCTGCTCCAGCCGTGCTGTGCCGTTCACCCTGCCATCCTTGACCGCCATCCGGTACTGTCAAGGCGTTTCTGGTCCGGGTGGGGGCGGGCGCGACGTTGACGAAGGACGCCGGGGCCGCGTATTCTCTGGCCGATGCACGCCAGGTCCGGTGTACCGGTTCACAACGCCGTCGAAACGTCCCGGGATGGGGGCGTGGACGTCGTGGCCATTCCCACACGCTCATGAACCGCGAACGCTGGCTTGCCGTGGTGGCCCATGCGCTGGTCTGGAGCCTCGCGCTGGTGTATCTCTGCGGGTATATCCCCACCTACGATCTCTGGGGCTATCTTTCGGAAGGCCGGCACGTGTGGGAGACGGGCACCGTGCCCCGGGTGGACGAGGATTCCTATCTGCCGACGGGGCCGTGGGTTTGCCATCACTGGCTGAGCAACGCGCTGGTCTATCCGCTGTTCATGTGGGGAGGCGGTGCCGCGGTGCGCGGGTTGACGCTGGTGTTGATGATCGGCACGCTGGTGGTGGCGTATCGCGCGGCGCGGCGCGAGGGCGCCTCGGCGTTGACGACGCTGGTGGTGGTGGCGTGCGCCATTCCCTCGCTGGCCGTCGGGGCCATGCCTTTTCGACAGGGGATGTTCTCGTTCCTGTTCGTGGCGCTGCTCCTGGCGTGGTTGCGGTGCGGCCGGGCCTGGGGGTGGATGCCCGTCTTGTTCGTGCTGTGGGTGAACCTGCACGCCGGCGTGTTGATCGGCCTCGTCCTGCTGGGCGTGTGGGCGGTGGGCTCGTGGCGCGAGCCGGTGACCCTGAAGCGATTGATACCTGTCACCGCCGCCTGCGTGGCGGCGACGCTGGTGAATCCCTATCACGTGAACTACTGGACGATGGTTTGGGAAACCTTGCGCCATCCCAACCAGGCCATCCCCCCCGGGCAGCCGGTCGTCTGGTTCACCAACAACTACCCGGAGTTTCAGGGGCTCGCCGTCCTAGCCCTGGCCGTCCTGCTGGCCGCCCGCGAGCACGACCTGCGGCGCTGGCTGGTGCTCGCGCTGCTGGCCGTCATGGGCACGCGCCAGACCCGGCAGATCCCGTTGCTGGCGATCGGGGTGGTGGCGTTGCTGCCGCCGGTCGTGGAGCCGTGGATCGGGAAGCTGCGCCGCCTCCGGCCGCGCCTGGAGACAACCGTGCTGCAATGGACGGTGCCCCTGGGCGCGATGGCCATCGCGATCCTGGTGATGGCGTTGTGGATTCGCAGCGAGCCGTGGCATTTGCGCGTGCCGGGCCGTCCCCATGCGGGCGGCCTCTATTACCCGGTCGGCGGCATCGGGTTTCTCAAGACCGCCGGGCTGCGCGGCAATCTGGCCGTCTGGTTTCCATGGGGTGAGTGCGCCG
>CAZAAF010000076.1:6202-12260 GCA_964482575.1 uncultured Verrucomicrobiota bacterium
CTGCACGGTCAGTGCCGCTTCTCGGCGGACGGCCGGCATGTGACGGTGTTCACACGCGACGCGGTGAGGTGCTCGCTGGATTTCTCCCTGGGGCGCGAGGGGTGGCGGCGGCTGCTGACCGATTACCCGACCGACCTGGCGTTGCTGCCGCGGGACTGGCCGCGCGAGAAAGAGCTGGCCACCGGCCTCAAGTGGACGCGTCTTTACGCCGATACGGGATGCATGGTGTATGCGCGGCCGGGCCTGGAGCACGGGCCGCTCGTTGGGGCCGAAAAAGCCGGCGAGGGCGTGTTTCCTTGAAAGAACTTGCGCGAAGGGCACGGGGCGCGCATTTTACAATAGATGAAGTTCTCGGCGGCCATATCGGTTGAACGCGATGCAGACAAGGCGGCCATCGAGTTGTGCAGGCAGGTGCGCGCACAACTGGGTGATTCGAAGGTGGATCTTGCCTTGCTCTTCGTGTCGCCCCGTTTTGTGGACGTGCTGCCGGACTTCATCGAGAACGTGCATCTCCGGCTCGGTGCGCGCCACCTGATCGGATGCACCGGCGGCGGCATCATCGGCGCCGACCTGGAAGTGGAACGGTCGTCCGCCATCTCGCTGTGGGCGGCGTCCATGCCCGGCGTGACCGTGGAGCCGTTTCGCATCACCCAGGAGCAGGTGGACGAGGCCAACGGCCCGGCCTACTGGCATTCGGAGCTGGACGTCGAACCCGGGGACGAGCCGTCCTTCATTCTGCTGCCGGACCCGTTCAGCCTGGATGCGGCCCGCACGGTGGAGGAACTCAGCGAGGCCTTTCCGGGACGGACGATCATCGGTGGCCTGGCCAGTGGCGCCCGGCAGGCCGGCGGCAACCGGATCTGGATTGGCGAGAAGGTGTACGACAGCGGCGCGGTCGGTGTGGTGTTGACCGGGCCGGTGCGCGTGCGGACCATCGTCAGCCAGGGGTGCCGGCCCATCGGCGAGCCGCTCATCATCACCAAGGCGCAACGCAACGTCATCGTCGAGCTGGCCAGCCAGCCGCCCGTGGTGGCGTTGCAGGAAACGCTCAAGACGCTTTCCGATCAGGACCGGCAACTGGCCCAACAGGCGTTGTTTGTCGGCCGCGTGATCAACGAGTACCAGGCCGAGTTCCATCGCGGCGATTTTCTCATCCGCAACATCGTCGGCCTCGACCCGAACAATGGCGCCATCGCCATCGGCGACCGCGAGGTTCGTTCCGGCCAGACGATCCAGTTCCAGTTGCGCGACGGCAACACGGCCAACGAGGACCTGAACGAGTTGATCGAGCGCCAGAAGGATGTGCTGGCGGAGCATCCGCCCCAGGGGGCGCTGCTCTTTTCCTGTCTCGGCCGCGGCGAGAACCTGTTCGGCAGGCCGAACCACGACGTGAGCGTCATTCACGAGAAACTCGGCGCCCTGCCGCTGGCGGGGTTTTTCTGCAACGGCGAGATCGGCCCGGTGGGGGAGAAGGTTTTTGTGCACGGCTTCACCAGCGTGCTCGGCCTCTTCGAGCCGATTGAGAAGACCTCGTGACGTGCGGACGGCGCGCCGGCATCCGGTCGAGCGACGGTTCCTCTACACGGTGGGCGCGTGGCCGCCCGGGACGTTGATCACTTTCATATCGCGTCGCGGGGACGGAATCTCGATGCCGCGCTCGCGGAACCTGGTGACGATCTCCCTGTAAATCTCCGGCTGGGCCTGCCCGTAATCGGCCAGGGAGAGCACCATGGAAATGTTGATCTGGATGCCGCTGTCGCCGAGCGACTGGATGCCGACGCCGGGCGCGGGCGTTTTCAGGACGCGCGGGTTGGCTTCCAGCGCTTCGCGGAGGGTGGCAAAGACCTGCTGGATGTTCGAGCCGTAGGCGACAGTCACGGTCAGCGTGGCCTGCCGGGTCGCGCCGTAGTTATGCATGATTTCCCCGATGATCTTCCGGTTGGGGATGATCACGTGGGAGCCGTCGGTGTGGCGCAGGGTGGTGGAGAACAGTTCGTTCTCGGACTCCTGGCCCTGTTCTCCGAGAATCTCGATGTATTCGCCGACGCGGAACGGCTTGGTGAAGATGATGGTCAGGCCGGCGATGACGTTGCTGAGCATGCCCTGCATCGCCAGCGCCACGCCCGCCCCGGCCACCCCGATGCCGGCAACCATCGGCGCGACCTGCACGCCGAACTTGTCCAGCGCCAGCACGATCGCCAGCGCCATCACCATCAGTTTCACGCTCCGCACCGCCAGCGTGCGCACCGGCAGGTCGATCTTCTGCCGTCCCATCCAGGTCTCGGTGAGCCGGCCGATCCAGCGCGCCGCCAGCACACCGACGCCCAGGATGATGATGGCGCCGATGAGTTCGAAACCGTAACTCACCAGAAAGTTCGTCACGGTTTCCTGGGTCGTCACCAGCGAATTGGGCAGCAAATCTCCCTTGGTCATGGCATTGGTTTGAAAACGGGCGTGACTCTACACAACCCCGGCGTTCCCTGCAAGGAGAGGGGCACTGTTTTGCCGCCCGGTCCTTTGCGGGATCAGAGCAGGTTCGGTTGCGCGGGTGGGTAGGTCACCCGGGTGCCTTCGATGTGCGCGGTGGACGTGAGCTCGTGCGCCGGGGCGTTCGTGGGACTGGCGACGTGCCGCACGGTGACTCCTCGCGCGGTCAGCGCGTCCGACAACAGGCGACGATGACAATGCGCCGGGTTGGCCTCGGCACACATGAGGGCGACGCGGCTGTTCGAGGCTAGCGCGAGGAGATTCTCCACGGCGGCGGCGAACGCCTCGGTTTGCATGTAGTCGGCATAACCGCGAAAGTCGGCGTCCACGCCCGTATGGGGCGAGTCGGGCCGCGCCGGGCGGAGGCCGCCGAGTTCCTTGAGATGGACATAGCGGAGGCCGGTGCGCGGCAGCTCGATGGCGAGG
Organism: uncultured Verrucomicrobiota bacterium; assembly: GCA_964482575.1. Taxonomy (GTDB): domain Bacteria; phylum Verrucomicrobiota; class Verrucomicrobiia; order CAIQCK01; family CAIQCK01; genus CAIQCK01. Next base: position 9,116 of record CAZAAF010000076.1, read on the forward strand.
GCGTCGTGGTTGAACTGCGGGTTGTAGCGCGATTTCGGGACGCTGCGGATGTCGGCCAGGGTTTCGATTCCATGGGCCTTCAGCAGCGCCACGAAATCCGCAAGCGAGCGGGTTGAATGGCCGACGGTCAGGATGTCCACGGCGATGGAGACTATCATCGGCGGTTGGAATTCGCAATCGAGGCGGAAGACCGTGGAAATCCAGCCACGGATGGGGAATAGGGTGGCCGCGAATGACGCGAAGACGGGAAGTCGGCCCGTAGCCGCCGACGTCAGGAGGCGGAAGGGTGTGGCAAGGAGATGGGTTAGCCACGGATGGGGATCGGTCCTTCTTGTTTCACGCCCGGACTTGCAGTCCGCTGACGATTTTTCCTTGCGCCCATTCCCGGTTGGGCAAACCATAGGTCGCATGAAACAAGCCCAGCGCGGTGATCGCCGGCATGGAGGAGGCCCGTTCTAGTTCATGTCGCCCCGGCCCTCGCTTTCCGTCATCATCCCGTTCTACCACGAGGGAGCCCAACTGGCCCTGACGTTGGAAGACGCGCTGGCGTATCTCCAACACTGGGACGCACCTTGGGAAGTCCTGCTCGTGGGCGAGGCCACAGCCCGGGAGGACATGACACCCGTGGAGGAGATGTTGCGCTCCTGTCCCCAAGTGAAGGCGCATTGGAATCCCGGCCCCGCCGGCAAGGGCGCGTCGGTGCGGCACGGCGTCCGCCAGGCGCGGCACGACCTCATCCTCTTCATGGACGCCGACAATTCGACCCGCCTGTCGGAGATGGACAAGGTGCTGCCGCTGGTGGCAGACGGCGCGGACGTGGTGATCGCCTCGCGGACGCATCCCGGCACGGTGCTGGTCCGGCACATCCCGCTGGTCCGGCGGGTGGGCGCCGCGTTGTTCCGCTGGCTCTACCAACTGGTGGTGCTCCCGGGCATCAAGGACAGCCAGTGCGGGTTCAAGTGCTTCACGCGCGCCGCCGCCCGCATCATCTTCAACCGGCAGACCGTCGCCGGATTTGCGTTCGATGTCGAACTGCTGACCATCGCCCGGCTCCACGGCTGCCACTTCCGGGACATCCCGGTCACCTGGGACAACGACTACGGCACGACCCGCTCCACGTCGCTGCGGAACGTGAAATCGTTCTGGGATGTGCTGGTCATCGCGTGCAATCGCTGGCGCGGGGTCTATACCCGATGACGCCGGCGGGACAATCATGAATCCAGGAGCCCCGGACACGAGCGAATTCAACGCCTACCAGTATCGCGACCTGCTGGCGCGTTCGCAGGACCAGTATGCCCACACGAAATACCGGATCCTGCTGGAGTGGCTGGGCACGGAGCGGAAACCGTTGCGGATTCTGAACGCGGGGTGCGGTTCGGGCGACCTGTCGTTTCTCCTGGCCGAGGCCGGTCACGAGGTCATCGGGATCGATGCGTCGCGGGCGTATGTCGAACTGGCCCGGCAGACGGCCGCCGCGCTGGCGTTGCCCCGGTGCGGCTTTGAGGTTTGCTCCATCGAGGAACTCCAGGTGAGCGAGGCGTTCGATTGCGTGATCGCCACCGATGTGATCGAGCATATCGAGGACGATGCGGGCGCGGTCCAAAAGCTGGCGGCGTGCGTCCGGCCCGGCGGCCTCCTGATGCTGACCGTGCCGGCGGGGCGGTGGCTGTTTGGGTTTCACGACGAATCGCTCGGCCATTTCCGGCGCTACTCAAGCCGCTCGTTGCGGCGGACGGTGGGCGGGGCCGCGGTCATCGAGCGCGTCCGTTACTTCGGGTTCACACTGATCCCGGTGTGCCTCCTCTACAGCAAGATCCTGCGCCGCGCCTATCCGCTCGTCACGTCGGGCGACAATGAGCATCATCCGGTCACCAGCGGTCTTCTTCGCCGGTTGCTGCAATGGGACCGGGCACTGCCTTTGCCGTTCGGCACCAGCCTGTTGTTGAAGGGAACCGTGCCGGCGGCGCAGTAGCGTCGCGGCGGCGGGAGGTGGGGCGAGACTTTGTCGAGCCCTTCGCGGGCCTGGCTGTGCTCCATCGTCAAGGAGGCTCGACGGAGTTCCACCCCACCGTTGGACAACTTTCTATTTTGTCGCCGGGGCGGGTTCGGCGATGCGGCGGCTCATCGTTTCGACATCCGCGGTGAGCGCGTTCAATTTGGACTGGGCCGTCTCCGCCTGCGTCCGGGCCGTTGTCAGCCGCGCCCGCAGTTTTCGTTCCTTGTCCGTCGTGGCGGCCGAGGGGATGGGGTGGGTGGCGTAGAAATCGTTCAGCGCCTTTTGGGCGGCGGCGATGTCCGCCTCCCGCCGGCGGACGTCGGTCTCGGCGGCCTGAAGGCTCTTTTGCAGCCGGGCCACATCCCGGACCTTGGGCGCATCCGGGACATGGTCCTTCATCGAGGCGATGTCGGACTTGGGAATGGTCTGGTGATACGCGCCGTTGGCGGCGGTCACGAGGATGACGATTTCGGTCTTGCTCTGTGACAGGACACCACCGGTCACCGTTTTGCCGTTCTTGAGGGTGATATCCACTTCCACCGCACCGGCGGTCACCGCGGCGGCGAGCATGAGCCCGACGAAGAAGCGTTTCATGTCGTATTCCATTTTAATCACTACCGCCCGATCTGTCGCGGAAAATCACAGACCCGCCGGTTATTCCCCGGCGAACGCCTTGACGGCCTCCGCGTCGGTATTCCCGTTGACGTTGATCAGGGTCAGTCGGCCGTGATTGTGCTTGAGGTCGTTCGCAAAATCATAAAGGGCGCCGATGATGGTGAGTTTTCCCTCCTTCACCTCCGTCGCGAACTTCTCCAGGGCGGCGGCCACCTGGTTACCCACGTTGAGTTTGACGTTGGCCAGGATGTCGCCGCCCTTCGTGATGTGCAGCGTGTCCAGTTCCTTCCGGATGGGGGCGGACTCCCCGGAGTAATCGCCCGTGGCGGCCTGGATGGCGCCGCAGCGCACATGGCCAATGATCAACAGCACCGGGGTGTGCAGATGATGCACGCCGTATTCCACCGAGCCCTCGGCGGTCGCGATCTGGTTGCCAATGTCGCGGACAACGAACAGTTCGTTGTCCGGCGTCGCATCAATGGCCTGCATGTGGACGCGCGAATCGCAGCAAGAGACGACCGTCGCCTTGGGATG
>CAZAAF010000077.1:0-12233 GCA_964482575.1 uncultured Verrucomicrobiota bacterium
GCCTGAACTCGGCGGTTTTCATCGAACGATACGTCAACGGTCGCAAGAACTTCAACCCCCGCACCTCTTCGACTTCATGTTCCAGAAGCTCCCTCGCCCTCGCCTGCTCGGCAAGCGCTGGACTTTCGGACTGCTTGGGAGTTGTTCGTGCCTTCCCGGCATCGGAGGGCGAAGCCCCGGTTTGCGTCTGCAACCCTCCGACATCATGCTGATGACAGCACGGGCGCACGGGGGGCGAATCTGCACGCAAGCATTGCCATGTCGCATCTGCAGCCGCGACTTCATGCAAGCCGCAACCTGCCATCACCCACAACAAGGTAACCCTGGACAGCGTGCGTTTGATGACGGCACCCACCATGTAAAACGGCTGTTCCTGTTCAGAAAGTCTCGTCAACGGGAAACGTCTCCCCTCCTTGCCCACACACCACCCGGGAAGATGGAGCCAACAATGATCACGAAGCCGTGGGATGGTGACCGTCGTTCCCATTCTCCGTTTTTGCCGTCGTGCCTTGAGCCTGGGCTTGGTTCAACATGGCTTTAAGCGCCCGTATCTCTTCAAGGGCGTCCAGATACTGACGCGTGGCTCTTCGCAAAGATTCTTCATGCCGCCGAACGACGTTCAACGCAAACCCAATGACGGAAAAACAGAGAAAACAAACAAAGGCATTCCAATAACCAAACCACTGGTGCACGTAATGATGCCCACTGGCCAAGTCGGTAAACCACCAGACGACACCGCACACCACAGCCGCGGCCACCGTCTCCGACAATCGTGAATACCAAGCGTACAACACGACCGGGATGACATAGAACACAAAGAAGAAGAACTCCGATCCCGTGACGCAATCGAGAAAACTGACCCCGGCCAGACAAATGACACTCGCGTACAATAGTTTCATCCGAGACAACACGCGCAGTTGCCGGGCTTTGTCCGACATCTGGGCCTGAACCAGCCGGAACGCCAGATAACCAACCACCACAAGATTGATCACCAGCGCCACCTGCCAGGACAACGAGGGAGTCTTCACCAGACTATAAATCTCATACGGGATGAACGCCGTGGTGAGCGTGATGACCAGATAGGGAGCCCACTTCTTCTCAAACCACAGTCCAAAACCCTCGATGAACAACTTAATCGCATAAGCAGCGGATACCGCACATATCAACTCCATGCTATGTGCCTGCAGAATCTGGCGTTTCACCAGGAAATCCTGCACAAAACGATGACTGCCGCCGATTTGCATCCAGTGAATCCAGCACCAAACTGTGTGCGAATGAGCCTCTTCAGGACAATTTAGGTGAACTCCTGCCAAAGCCCACAACGCCACCATGACACACATTACAGCTCGCATCAGCTTCCAGATGGCAATTGCCAGGAACCCGAGATCCTGGTGCCGGCGGTGCAGTTTTTCCAGCGCATCCATTGCAAATGGTTACTATCATGTCCACGCAACAATGACCAGTGCAGATACGACGCGCCGCCTCCTGAGAGCCCGCCAACCTTGCAATGAGTCGCTTCCGCTGATAGCGTGTGGGCGGAGTTCGACATGGATATTCGCCAAACACTTCTGGACATGCTGGCTGGACCGGAATACCGGCCCCTGCGTCGGCATGAATTGGCCAACGCGCTGAATCTCAACGACGGCGAACGCACGGCCTTTCGCCGCGTGTTGGCCGATATGCTCCGCACCGGAGACGTGGTGCGCATCCGCAAAGAACGGTTCGTTCTTCCCCAAGAGGCTGATCTGGTAACCGGCAAACTGGAAGTAAACGAACGCGGTTTCGGCTTTGTCATTCCAGACGCCGGCGATTCACCCCACCACGCCCCCCCGGCGGACATTTATATCGCCGCAGACAATATGGGCGTCGGGATGCATGGTGACCGCGTCGTTGCGCGGCTCCATAGAGGTTCGCTCCGTCGCGATCGCCGCTTCCAACGGCAACCCGAAAAGTCTGAGGGCCGTGTCATTCGCATTCTGGAACGCTCCAATGAAACGCTGTTCGGCACATTACAGCGATCCAAGTATTTTCAAGTCGTTGTCCCGGACGACCCGCGGCTCATCAACAACATTTACGTCAAGCCGCATTCCAAGGCCCGCATCGGCGACAAAGTGGTAGTCAAACTCGCGCCGTGGGCGTCCCGTCACGTCAATCCCGAAGGCAATATCATCGAAGTGCTCGGGGCCGGCAATGCCCCGGGCGTGGACATGCTTGCAATCATCCGCAAATACCGTCTGTCACAGACCTTTCCGCCAGATGTGATACGCGAGGTGGAACGATTGCCGGAGAATCCAACCGAGGAGGAGATGCGCGGACGACTCGACCTGCGCAACGAGTTCATCGTCACCATCGACCCCGACGATGCGCGCGATCACGACGATGCAGTCTCCGTCGAAGTGAAACCCGACGGTTCTTGGAGACTTGGTGTCCATATCGCGGATGTTGCAAGTTATGTCCGGCCAAGAACCGCGCTGGACCGCGAGGCGCGCGCGCGCGGCAACTCCGTCTATTTGGTGGACCGCGTAATTCCGATGTTGCCGGAAAAGTTATCAGCGGGTTTGTGTTCACTGTTCGGTGGTGTGGACCGACTGGCCAAGACCGCCCTGATTGACTGCACGGCGCAAGGCGTCCCCAAGCGGGTTGAGTTTCACAACAGCGTGATTCGCGTCAAACACCTCATCACCTATCGAGAGGCGTTGCTGCAACTCAACAGCCCGGACGGGTCCGGCGATGAACTCACCCGTCAACTCAAGGCGATGTGGAGGCTGGCATCCCTGTTGCGCAAGCGCCGGTTCCAGCACGGTTCACTCGATCTTGATTTTCCGGAGGTCAAGATCCGCCTTGACAGGCTGGGCAAACCCGTGGCCCTCGAGAAAATCGAGAACGATATCTCGCATCAGCTGATTGAGGAATTCATGCTCGCGGCCAACGAGGCCGTCGCGCATCACTTCAAGCAGTCGCGGACGCCGGGGTTGTATCGCATCCATGAAACCCCTGATCCCGAGAAACTACGGGATTTTCGCGAGTTCATTGCCGGGTTCGGCATCAAAGCTGGTGATTTGACCGTACGCTCGGAGGTCCAAAAGCTTGTAGAGACCATGCGAAAGCACCCACAGGAATATGTGTTGAAGGTCAATCTCCTACGGTCACTGAAACGCGCATTTTATTCCCACGAACCCGTCGGTCACTACGGGCTCGCCAAGCTGAATTACACTCATTTCACATCACCCATCCGCCGCTACCCCGATCTGGTCGTCCACCGTATCCTCGATGCGTTGACCAGACGCCGCCCCACCGGTTACCTGACGGAACACCTGGTGGATGTGGCACGCCACTGCAGTCAGACCGAGCGCACGGCGGATGAGGCCGAAAATGACTCAAAAAAGCTGAAGACCCTAGAATATTTCAACAGCATGCTGCGGAACCGCAACCTCGATGCGTTTGACGCACTGATATCCGATGTGCGCAACTTCGGCCTGTTTGTGGAACTACCCGAACTGATGATCTTTGGGTTGGTCCATGTTTCTACAATCGATGACGATTTTTACAGCTTTGATGACATCCGCCGCCGTCTGGTGGGTAAGCGCACCCGGCGCACCTTCAAAGTGGGCGATCGCGTGAAAGTTCTTGTTTCGCGCGTCGACCTGTTCAAACGACAAGTGGACTTTCAAATTGCCGGCAACAAGTAATCTCATGGACATCATGCAGCGCCTAATGGGAAGCGGCCTCCTTGCGCTCGTCTTGACGGGATGTGCCACCACCGATGCAGGCCGACGACCACAAATCACTCTAAGCGACGCCAAAGTAACTCAGATTGATTTCGCCGGCGTGAATTTGCGGTTCGATCTCCAAGTCAGGAACCCGACCGACCGATACATCCGGCTGGAGGCTTACCGCTGGGAATTGCTGGTCGCGGGCAAGAGATTGTCGAAAGGTCGCAGCAGCGGGGCCGAGCCTGTGGACGCGGGCGGCGACCTGATCGTCCAGATCGAAGTTCCGGTGAAGAACGGTGACGTATTTGGCGCCGTTCGCACGGATCGTCCCAAGACACTGCCCCCCTATGAACTGCACCTTACCGCTCTCATCGCTGGCGGAATGATGACCCTGCCCCAGGATTTTGAAAAGCGCGGCGAATTATCCATCCTCTACCGGCCCGCCCTGACCCTGCAGAACTTCCGGGTCGTAAAACAAACGGAAGCCGCGGCAAGAATTCAGTTCCAAGGACTTTTGGAAAACCACAATCCATTTGCCGTCCATCTCGACAAGATGGTCGCCAATCTCCACCTCGCCGGCAGACCTGTCGCCCAGGAGATCCAGGGGCCGTCGGCGGATATTCCCGCCAACGATCACGTCACCGTCCAGTTCGACCTCGAACTTGACTTGGCCATGCTGGGTTCGACCGTGGTTAGTGCATTGCAACAGCCCGACGTGACCTATGAATTTGACGGGACAACCGCCTTTGACACTCCATGGGGCCGGAAGACCGTGAATTTCGCCCAATCAGGGCGGTTACAGGTTCAACACTGAGGTATTGTCATGTCTTCCCCCGCGGTTTCTACCGGCCGTCCGGAACTGCTCGGCTTCATCCGTACCGAGATTGCGAACCAAGGCCCCATGACCTTCGCCCGGTTTATGGAACTGGCTCTCTATCATCCACAGTGGGGTTACTACACAACCGTTGCCCCCCCCCAGCGGATTGGTCGCAAAGGAGACTATTTCACTAATGTATCTGTCGGGGCACTCTTTGGCGAATTGCTGGGCGTTCAATTCGCTGACATGTGGGAACGCATGGGACGGCCTGCATCATTTGAATTGGTCGAGCTCGGATCCCATCGCGGTCAGCTTGCCGCCGACATCCGGACATGGGTCAGACAGGATCGACCCGACTTCAATGCGGCACTTCACATGACGGTGCTGGATTATCCGGGCGACCTTCCCCAAGCTGTCACTGGCTGCATATTCTCCAACGAACTCGTCGATGCCCTGCCTGTGCATATTATCACGCGACAGGAGGGTAAATGGCTTGAGCAGCATGTTGTTTCGGTGGACGACGGTTTTCAGTTCGCTCCGCAACCTCTTTCTTCCGCCGATTTACGGCAGGCGATTGCCGTCCTGCCATTGCCAACAGTGGACGGATACACGACCGAAGTGCACATGGAGGCGGGGCGTTGGATGGAACGTACCGCCCGTTGTTTACACCGGGGATACTTGCTGACCATTGATTACGGATACATCGCCGAGGACTACTACGCTCCCCACCGAAAGAACGGGACGCTGCTTTGTTATCACCATCACCGCAGCAACGACTCCCCTTTGCTCCGGGTGGGCGAGCAGGATATAACGGCTCATGTAAACTTCTCCATCTTGGCCAGGCGCGGCACGGAAGCCGGTTTATCGCAGCCGGTCTTCTGTGATCAGACACAATTCACCGGCGCGTTGGTGGAAACATCTGTTCGCCAGCAAATCATCCCGGCCACTGCAAGCCGGCTGTCCCAACTCAAGACACTGCTCCATCCCGAATTGATGGGCGGAGTTTTTAAAGTCCTTGTTCAGCACCGCAGCGTGGACCACACCCCACTCGCTGGGTTCAAATATGCGCGTGGCGGGATTGTCTAGGAACCGGTGTCTTCCGAATCGCGGCGAGGGCTCCAGTCAAAGGCATTCTTCTTCCAGGCGTAGAGATAGCCGACAAAAAGAATGCCCAGAAACGTCAACACCGACGTAAAAGCCAGTCCTCCTATTTGCGGATCTTTCAACAATGACTTGAACACGGCAGCCCACGGATAAAGAAACACAATCTCGATATCGAACAGGATGAACAACATTGCCACTAGGTAAAACTTGACCGAGAAACGGGGATGCGCTGCAGTGATAGGCAACATGCCGCACTCGTAGGCGGTGTCCTTGATGGGAGGACGACGCCCTTTCTGTCCCATGACGGCCGACAGGAACAGAAGACCCGCCGAGAAGGCAATCGCGATAACAACAAGCATGCCAATTGGCACGTATTGGTCGAACTCTGGGCTCATTGAATGGAACGGTACGTTTGCCGAACGCCGCAGGCAAGCCGGAAAAGTGGTTTCCATTAACTCGTTGTCCCCAAAGCAACATCCAGTCCGCTAACGGCAGCCTTGAAACCTTCTTCACCCTCCCCTAGCCTTCTTTCATGGTCAGTCTGCTACTGGCAGCCGCGCTCAGCGTTACATTCACGGTTACCAACGACACGCCGGTGTCACGGCATCACGCGTTGGTGAATGCTGAATTGCCATTGCCTGCCAACGTGGCATGCGATCCGGGCCAGCTCCGTGTGATTGGGTATGATCGGCTCTCCGTGGCGGCGCAACTTACCGCCATCGACAATGGCCCGGACGGTTCCATGCACAAGGTCCGCGTGTTGTTCACCACGGATATCGATCCGGCTGACACCAAGACCTGGACGCTCACCACCGGACGCTCCACAACGCCCCAAGCGATCCCAGCGGGCATCACCAGCGAAGATGGCATCCGTCTGTTAACCGTTGGCCGGATGCTCTACCGGCTGAGCGATTATCTTGGCCCCCTCAACGTCGAAACCACCGAGAACCAACAGTGGGTTGCTGCACCTCCCGACACCGAAGGAACTGAAGACACTGGTCCTGTCCGCGCCACCGCCCGACGCGACGGATGGTTGATGCACGAGAACAACAAGTTGTTACGATACAGCCAGCGCTACTCGGCTATTGCCGGACAACCCGCCGTCCGGGTCAAAACCCGACTGGAACTCGCGCCCGGGACTACCATGGCCGTCAAATGCATCTGGTTGAGCATCCGTCCCGCCGCCTACTTGCGAAAGTCCATCGTTCTTGCCGTAGCGGGTGGAACCCACACGCTTGGCTTGGGCGACACACGCCGTCTTGAACAACCAGTCGTGTCGACGCGTCTCGTTTCGGACCGCCAGCACCCAGGCTGGATCGACTTCCGCGGCGATGCATCCGCCTTGCTGTTCGCCGTGAAGGACTTCTGGAAGCGTGCACCCAAGGCCCTGGCCATCCAGACAGACGGCACAAGTCGTTACGAGTTGCATTCCGCTGCCGCCTCACCACTGCGTTTGACTCCGGGTGCACCCTTGGAGGACGAATTCATCCTGTGGTTCCATTCCGCTGGCGAGAGTTTTGACGATGCGCTTGTGGAGATGAACCAACCGCTAAAAGCGGTCATCGTGATACCCGTCAGTCACCCCTGACACGGTTCCAAAACAGCACCAAGTCCTCCGGCAGGGGGGCACCCCACTCCGTCGGTTCCATCTGACCATACGGTACCACGAGCCTTCCGGCATGCAGGGCATGACGCGGCAGCAGCAACTTTTCCAATAACGCCGGCGTTACGCCCGTCTCGATGAATTTCAGATACAATCGTTCATCGCCTCCATAAATCTTGTCGCCAACCACCGGATGGCCCATGTGCGCCAAATGAACACGAATCTGATGGGCTCGCCCCGTGTGCAGTTGTACACGCAACATTGCAAACTGCCGAACCTGTTCTGTCAGCCACCACTCTGTTTGCGCCGCCTGGCCGTCTGCCTCAACACCCCGCTTGATAGCCACCTCACGGCCTCGCGCAAGCCCGATGGGCGCGTCCACCAAGCCATGATTCCCCATTAACTGCCCATGAACAATGGCCGTGTATTCCTTGTGAACCTGTTTCTTCTGAAATGCCCGATGCAGTTGCGCGGCCATCAGCGCATCCTTGGCAATCAACATCAATCCACTGGTTTCACGGTCGAGCCGGTTTACCATGAAGGCTTCTGTGCGCCCCAGATAGGCACGCACTCTGCCCACCAAGCTGGAAAGCGGTCCGTTCTTTGATGGATGACATACCAAGTCAGCAGGCTTGTTAACCACCAGAAGCCGGTCGTCCTCAAAAACGACATTGATCAGCGAAGCGTCGGTCACAATTCAACCACCCCGTCTTACGGATTCACGCAGCCTATGGTTTGGCTGCCGAACTCGTGGCTGGCTGCGGCGAGGATGCCGTCGTCGAAACCGACTGCGGCTGGGATTGCGGGGTCGCCGTTGTCATTATCGGCTGTTGCACCGGCGTGCTCAAGGGTTTACTCAGCGGCGTCACCAGCGGCGAAGAGGACATGGGCACATATGATGCCCCTGCTTTTGACGGCGCTTGCTGCGACTGCAGCGCAATCGGCGCGATGGAAAACGTCATCGTGGGCGATGTTTGCGAAGCGGTAGCCGCCGATCCCGCCACGCCCACAGGCGGCTGTAACGGTTTGACCACCGGCATCGCCGCCGAGGCTCCTTGTGATGTTAACGGTGAACCTGTTACCGAGAGTGATTGCTGTAAAGGGGTTGTAAGGGAGGAAGTCTTCCCGGCCTGAGGATCCGACTGCAAAGCAGTCTTCGACGCAGTCGCCGTGCCGTCAGTTTTCTGAGTTTGCCCCCCTGCTCCACTCTTGGGTAGCGGCACCGAGACACGATTGCCCGGTGCTGTCGGCTGGGCAAATGTCACACCAATGCCTGAATTAAAGGAGTTGGGATGACTGCGATAGAGGCTGCCCGGCGTGATTGTCGTCACCGTCGGAATTCCGTTTGGAAGCTGCTGTGCATTTGTGTTCTGGCATAACACAACCATTCCCACCAACACTGTCATGACGCGACATATACTCATATCGATTACCTATTCTCCGTCCAACAACAAAAGCGCGCAAGGACAATTCACCGCCAGAACTCGGTCCGCGCTTTATGTCCAACTGTGTCAGCCATATCTCATCACATCTTGGACGCCGCGCTCTTTCAAGCCGGACGGGAACTGGACACCTTTACCGCTGCAGATTCGACTCCACGCGGTCCAGATAGAGCGTCATGGGCGTCGGCGCAGGCAATGCAGCATCCGCGGTCCCTCCCGCCTTGAACCATGCGCCCAGCCGCTTGGCCATGTCTTCCGGAAAGAGCGATGCCTCCACGGAACCAACAAAATTCGAAATGGCCTCGCAATCACGATCCGCCCGTTGTCGAATCTGCGCCGCTTGAACCATGCACTGCTGGAATCGAGACAAGTCGTTGTCCCGCAGCCAGTGAACGGCTTCGATGTAGCGCATAATCGCGCCGCGATACAGAGGGTGGGAAAGTGATATCAACGTCTGAAGGCGAGCCTCATTGATGGCGACAATGGGCCATAGCGCCTTGGGGTCATTGCAGTAGTTCAGCACTTGATCCAATGTCGTCACGCCCGCCACCTGCTTTGTAGGCGGCGGGTCGAACGGCCAGAGGAAAGACCAAAAACCTCTCGGCGTCGGCTGCGCACCCTCCCCAGCCGGCACCACCACAACCAACGCCTCGGCAAGTCGCTGCCGCGTTTCCGCCGCGGACTGTGCCTGCGCGACAATTAGAGATGCACTGCGTACCATGACCAAAGACCACCACTTTTCTGCTTTGACAGGATTGTGAAACTCATCGCCGAAGGCTGCGCAAAAAGAGCGCATCCAGTTCTCGCCCGGATCAAGGTTGAGCAGGAACTTCTGCAGTTTGCGGCGTCCCTCGCTCTGACCTTCGAGGGCAGCCAACAAGGCATCACATTGGGCCCCATACAGGGCCGCCCCCGCCGGATCGGCAGGAGCGCCGTCCGCCATCGTGAGAATCCGGAAACCAGGCATCTTCTCGGCGGCAAAAGCCTGCTTCAGGGGTTCCAACGCTGTTTCACGGCGGCGTTCCTCCAACCGGCGGGCCAAGCCCGTCACCAACCAAGCCGGGGGTCGCGCGATCTGCTGTCCGCCTTCGACTCTGGGATACTTGCGGTTGACCCATTCAGCGCACAACGTGCCCACCATGGCTTCGACAAAGCGCGAGGCGTCCACGGGCGGCGGCACTTCTGCCTCGATTTGATACCGCAGGAAGCCCGACACCGACGCCACAGAACAGCGCAACGGCGAGGATTCTCCCGGCAGGATCAACGGGCGGTCAACAGGCCGACGCCGAAACACCACCACCACAGGAGATTTCCATTTGTTTTCAACTCCAAGGAGAGCCACCAATTTCGAACGGATGTCCTCACAAATGGACGCCAACTGGGCGGCATGGCCTGCGTCTGCACAGAACGTGTGAATCTGACCGGATACGCCGACCGCACGAATCATCGCGTTGGTCGTGTCTGCGGCAACGTTCGAACTGGCGACCGTGACGAGGCCGAAAACGGCAGTCGTCAACAGAATCGACCATCCCGATCGCATCGTCAGCGTGTCGCCGCCCCGACGCTTACAACGGCTTTACCGGCCGTCAGCGTAACAGCGCGAGCGCCCTTCACCGCCCCCCACTCGGCCTCATAATCGCGCAGATTGAAGCATCCATCCGCAAAGGCGCCTGCCAGCCACCCGCCTCCCGGCAGACCATGCAGCGGCAACCGACCGATAAACGCCCGCGTCCATTTCACCTGTTTGGCATCGCCCGCATCCACAAGTTCGCCATCCGCACGCAGAATGAACTCGTTTGTAAAGCTGCCGATGTGCATCTGCGCCACGGCAATCGCCGTAAAACAGCCATTGTTGAGTTCAATCTGATACTTTATCACCTTGGGCGGGAAACCTGCCGTAGCTGCGTTTGCCGCGAGTTGAACCGGATGTGGCGAGCGGGCGTCGTTCAAATAGGAATTGATCTCGAACTCGTCCAGGCCGAGAGTCATCCCCTTGCCCGCCTGTTGCGCCTGCGTCAGGGTATCAATCTTTCCCTTGGCGGCCAAGGCACGTGCCGTGTCCGTCGGGATTTCGCGCACCTGCGTCTTCTGCCAGGCCAGAAGTCCTCCTACCACCAGTACGGCCAAAATCGCCAGGCTGATCGCCCGCTGAATGAGCCGACCTATTCCCAATCCGCCCGGAGTTGCCTTGCCACCCTCCACAACGAGTTCATTCCTTGAACCCGTTGCCTGATCTGCCGTCACAATCGCGCTCAGATCAATCTTGGCACCACACTGCATGCAATGAACCCGGCCGAGCGGATTGTCGTAACCGCAAGCTTTGCAGATAATCATTTCTTTGATCCCGTATCACTGGAACTGGTTTTGCCCGGGCTGGACTTCGTGGGGGCCGGGCTTGTCGTGCTGGACGAATCCCGCTTGGCGGCCGATTTGTAGCCGTCACTGCGATAATCGGTAATGTAAAAGCCCGAGCCCTTGAAGATCAGCCCGGCACCACCACTGATAAGACGCCGCACCTTGCCCTTGCACTGAGGGCAGGTTTTCTTCGGTGCTTCCTTCATTGATTGAAACACCTCGAAGTGATGTTTGCACTCTTCGCATTCGTATTCGTAAGTCGGCATAACGCTGGAACCAGTTTGCTTCAGTGGGCCGGAAAATCAAGTTTGAAAACCCTCCGGGGCACCGCTACCGTCGTCACCATGCTCACATCTGAACCCATTCGGTCCGTTCACTTTCTCGGCATCTGTGGCACAGCCATGGCGGCCGTCGCCGCTCAACTCAAACAACGCGGCCTGCAGGTTACCGGGTCCGACGAGAATATCTACCCCCCCATGTCCACGTTTCTCGCCGGACAGGGTATCACGGTGTTCGCCCCCTACGCCGTCTCCAATCTGGATAAAGCCGGCAAACCCGATCTGGTCGTCATCGGCAACGTCATCCGCCGCGGCAACCCCGAGGGTGAGGCAGTCCTTGAACGTCGCCTTCACTATGCCTCGTTGCCGGATGTCATTCGCGAATTTCTGATCCGGGGACGCACCTCCATTGTCGTCAGCGGTACCCATGGAAAGACCACCACCACTTCGTTGCTCGCCTGGACCTTTCAGCACGCCGGCCTTACCCCGGGTTACATGATCGGTGGCATTCCACTCAATTTGGGTCAGGGCTGCGACTGTCCGCCGCCACGCCCCCGGCTCCCGTTGTCCGATTCCTATTTCATCATCGAAGGCGACGAATACGACACCGCGTTCTTCGACAAGCGCAGCAAGTTCGTCCACTACCTCCCAGACACCGTCATCATCAACAACATCGAGTTCGACCATGCGGACATATTTGCATCGCTGGACGACATCAAGCTCACCTTTCGCCGTCTCATCAACATCGTGCCGCGCAACGGGCTCGTCCTGGCCAATGGCGATGACGCCAACGTCCGCGTCGTCACCGCAAACGCTCCTTGTCCCGTCAAAACCTTCGGCCTCGGCCCCGGCAATGACATCCATGCTGCGGATGTGACTTTGGCCAAGGACGGTTCCAGCTTCACGATCCGTTCTTCTGGA
>CAZAAF010000078.1:0-12233 GCA_964482575.1 uncultured Verrucomicrobiota bacterium
CCTGATCGAGTTTCTGGCCGCACTTCGGGCAGTGCAGCCAGTGCAATTCCTTCAGCCGCTGCTTCTCGGCCTCGGACGTCTTGCGTTGCTCCTCCTCCAGCCGCTGGATGCGCGCCTGGATTTCCTGTTCCTTGAAGAAGCGCTCTTCGTTTTCGCTGGGTTTGAATGGCATTACGATTTCCTTTCCTCCACAAACGTGGTGATGGATGTCAGGCGCGGCGGCGCGCCACGCCCCGCACCTTGAGATTGCTCTTTTGCCGGGTGATCCGCCGGCTCTTGCGGTCGCGAATCTGCCGCACCAAGTCGGCCCGGGTCTTTTTCCATGCGGCCAGAATGGTATGGTCGCACGCCGCCGCACGCAGGTCCGGTCCCGGCACCACCAGCCACACGGAGGTGTGGCACGCGGGCGCCTCATCGGTCTTCTGCTCCAGCACGATGCGGGCGCATTCGATGGAAACGTCCCGCTGCAAGTCCTTCAGTTCCTGTCCCACAAAATCCCGCAAGCCCGCCGTCCGGTCGAGGCCGCGCATTTTCAGTTCGATTTTCATGATGTTCCTTCCTGCTTGTTGCGTTTGCCCGCGACGTAAAGACGCCTGGGCGATCTCTTGAATCGGTGTTTTTCTCGGAATCCATCACCCCGCCCCGGCACCATCCGTCAGATGGATGTGTACCCGGAGATAGGGAATCAGGAGATGCAGGAAGGCGCGCGAGGGGCCGAAGCCTCGCGGAGACGGAACTGCCAGGTGCGCGCCAGGCCAATCAAGTCCGACGGCACAATCGCCGGGTTGCCGGCAGGCGGCGTAATCCACACGGTTCGAAGATCGTGGAGCCGCAACGCAGCCGGAAGGACATCAGCGACCCGATGCCGCCGGGGCTGGCCGGGTGCCACCGCTTCCACGGTTGAAACATCCTCGCTGGATTCCTCCGACTCCGCGGGGCTGTGGCACGGGCAGGACGGCACACAGGAGGCAAACCCGTCGGCAGCATGAAAACTTCCCGCCCCGGTCATCAGCCACAGGACAGGAACCAGTACAGCCAACATGGTTTTCATGCGCCTCACGCCTTCTTCGACCACTCTGAAGCACCCGATGTTCAAATCCAAAACGCTTCTGAGGGAATATAGAAGCGGCGGATGCCATGTCAAACGAGGCAGGCACGGCGTGCGCAGCGGGAACGCCGTCCCGCCGGGATTGTCGTGAAACCGCCTTGGTCCTCGTAGAACGGATGTCCACATCCGTTCAGGTTTTCAGTATCCCGTGACACTCCGCCCACAGTCCGTTGAACCGCGACTGCTTGCGCGGCTACGGCAGCAGGACGGTGGAGCCAGTAGTCTTGCGGGCTTCGAGGTCGCGATGCGCCTGGGCCGCCTCGCGCAAGGGATAGGTCTGGTTGATGGAAATCCGGACGGTGCCGCTGCCCACCACGGCGAAGAGTTCGCGCGCGGCCGCCAGGAGATCCCGACGGTCGGAGGTGTAGTGGAACAACGTCGGACGGGTCAGGAAGAGCGACCCCTTTTCGGAAAGGATGCCCGGACTGAAGGGCGGCACCGGCCCGGAGGCGTTGCCGAAGCTGACCATCAGCCCGCGCGGCGCGAGACAGTCGAGCGAATCCATAAACGTATCCCGGCCGACGCCATCATAGACCACGGACACGCCCGCGCCCTGGGTGATCTCGCGGACATGCGGGACGATTTTCTCGCGGGCGGTGACGATGACATGGGCGCAGCCGGCCTTTTTGGCAAGGGCGGCCTTTTCGTCGTTGCTGACCGTGCCGATGACCGTGGCGCCAAGGCTGGCGGCCCACTGGCAGAGGATGAGACCGACGCCACCCGCCGCGGCGTGCATGAGGATGGTGTCGTCCTTGTCCACCCGACGGGTGCGGCGGAGCAGATACCACGCGGTCATTCCCTTGAGCATGATGGCGGCGGCGACACGGTCCGACACGCCCTCCGGGATTTTGACCAGCCGTGCTGCGGGACGCAGGAGTTGCTCAGCGTAGGCCCCAATGGGATTGGCGTACGCCACGCGATCGCCCACCTTGAATCCCCTCACGCGCGAGCCCACCGCCTCGACGATGCCGGCGCCTTCCATGCCGAGCACGGTCGGCAGCACCAGCGGATAAAGGCCGCTGCGATGATAGGTATCAATGAAATTGAGGCCCACGGCCGTGTTGCGGACAAGGACCTCGTCTTCGGCGGGGTTGGCGACGGAAACGCCCTCCCAGCACAATTTTTCCGGACCGCCGGTTTCGTAAATGCGAATCGCGAAAGGCATATCCAACCTCCACTGCCGGCCTGCTCCATGCTGGCCGTCCAATCCATAAAAATAGCGCATCAGCCCGAAAGAGCAAGTGGGAGAGCAAGACGGGAAGCGCTTGCCGCCGTGAGGCGTGTTGTGTTTAAGTTGTCGTTGGAAAGTTGCCACGCATGAACCACACGTCCCATCTCCCTATCCAAATGACGTGAAGTCATGAACCCGTTTCCGACCCGGAACCCATTCACATGTCCGACCTGCATATCCGCCCGATGACCCCCGCCGACATCCCGTCCGGGATGGACCTGAAAACCCTGGCGGGCTGGAACCAGACCGAGACCGATTGGCGCGCGTTGCTCGCGTACAACCCCGAAGGCTGTTTCCTGGCGGAACACGACGGCCGTGCCGTCGGCACCGCCACGACGACGGTCCACGATGGCAAGGTCGGCTGGATCGGGATGGTGCTGGTTCACCCGGAGTTCCGCCGGCTCGGCATCGGCAAGGCGCTGCTGAAGCACTGCATCGCCTGGCTGCAACAGCGCGGCGTGCCGTGCATCAAGCTCGACGCCACGCCGGCCGGCAAAACGGTGTACGTCCCGCTCGGGTTTCGCGACGAATACGAACTCGAGCGCGTCGAAACCGTGGCGAAGGACGAAGAGGGAAAGGCGGAAGGCGAAGAGCGGAAGGCGGAATGTGTGGTTCACAACGGCGCGCCGGATGCGGACGCGATACTCGCGTTGGATACGGAGGCGTTTGGAGTCCCGCGCGCCGCGGTTCTGCAACGACTGATGGGCGATCATCCCGATCTCTGCTGGACCGTCACGGCCCCTCCGGAAATCAGAAATCAGAAATCAGAAATCGGAAATATTTCCGGCTATCTCCTGGCGCGTCCCGGCGCGAACGCCTGGCACCTCGGCCCGTGGGTGGCCCGCTCCCCCGACATCGCCGAGGCCCTGTTGCGCGCCTGTCTGGCACGGCTGGCGGGCCGGCGGATTTTCGCCGATGTGCCGTCGCAACCTCCGGCCCGCTCGCTGATGGAGCGCCACGGGTTCGTCCCGCAACGCCCGTTGACACGCATGTGGCTTGGCCGCAACGACTGGCCCGGCCACCCCGCCCTCGTTTATGCGGTGGCCGATCCCGCCAAGGGATGACAGGCACGTTCGTCACACACGGCCCCGTCCCCGCACGGTGTCGAACCGCGTGCAAAGGCACAAAAGAAAACGTTTACAAACACACACGCGCGCGCATAATGCGCGACACCGATCAAACAGGCACCTGAAGGAACGGCGCATGGACAACCGTCCCAGTATTGAGATCGAAGGCTTCGATCTTCTGGAATCGCTCGGCGGGGGAAGCATGGGTGAGGTGTATCGAGCGCGCGACTTGAAGTCCAATCAACTGGTCGCGTTGAAGTTCCTCTACCCCTTTCTCGCGGGCAACCCAACCTATCTCAAGCGATTCGAAGCCGAGGCCGAGGCCGCCCGCCGCCTGGATCACCCCAACATCGTGAAGGTCATCAGCTCCGGCCTGAGCGGGTTGACGCACTACATCTGCATGGAACTGGTGGAAGGCCACAACCTGCGCAAGCTGCTGCAGACCGAGGGCGCGCTCACCGAGGCCACCACCGCCGCCATCGGCATGTCCGTCGCTTCCGCGCTGAACCACGCCTGGGAAAAGGAGCGGCTGATTCATCGCGACGTCAAGCCCGAGAACCTGATGATCAGCCACGACGGCGTCGTGAAGGTGTGCGACCTCGGCATCGCCAAACGCATGATGGGCTGCGCCGCGCCGCTGACGCGCACCGGCATGGCCCTCGGCAGTCCGCATTACATCGCCCCGGAACAGGCGCGCGGCGAAAAGCAGCTCGACCTGCGGGTGGATATTTACGGGCTGGGCGCCACGCTCTATCACGCGGTCACCGGCCAGACGGTCCATCAATCCGACAGCGAGTTCGGGCTGATGATCAAGCACGCCACCGAGCCGGTGCCGGACCCCCGCACCTTCATGGCGGACTTGTCCGCCTCGTTTGCGGAACTGCTCATGAGCATGCTGGACCTGGACCGCGACCACCGGCCTCCCGACTGGTGCGCGGTCTATGATGCGCTGACTGCCATCTACGAACCGCTTCGCGCCTCGGAGTTGTAACCCGTCGCCGCGGGAACGGCGTCGCGGGAATCCGCTCCGGCAGAACGTCCTCTATTCGGCATCTTTCGGCGGGGCTTGTTCCGTGTCAGCCGGCGGCGGATTGTCCGCAACCGGTCCGGCAGGAGCCTCCGCCTGGGCCGCCTGCTCGGCTTCCGCCAGGACCTGTTCCACCGGCGTGGGCGCGGGGGGCGGCGCCAGCAACGCCGCGACTTCCGTTTGCACCGCCTCAAGCTGGTCCAGCCGCAACCGCGGATCGGGCACCAGGAACGTCTCGCCCGTGCGCGCGTGCTCGTAGATGAGGATCTTCTGGCCGTCCTGCTCGGTGGTGTCGCGGTGGCGCAACGTGCGTTTGCGCTCGAGCATGATGGCGAGGATGTAGCGCGCGTTGGCGTGCCCCGGGTCCTTGGAATCGATGAATTTCCGCAACAGGGACTCGGCGTCCTCCTTCTTGAGCGTCTCCGGCTTGGGCGGCGGCGGCACCTGGAATGTCCCCTGCCAGTAGCTGACGGCGCTGGTGCGTTCGGCCGCGTTCCAGCAGGCCTGGCACAAATCGCGGCGGCGGTATCCCTCGGCCGAGAGGGAAAGAGCCGTATGATAATCCTCCTTGTCCTCAAAGGCCTTTTGACAGCCGTTGCAGGTCACGGAGCGCGTCTGAATATGATCCCAATCATCGAGTGGCATAAAGCGCCCGATTATAAGGACGGCGCGCCCGCTTGCAAGCCGGCGAGCCAACGAATCGCATGCAGCACCCCGCAGGTGTACAGCGCGGCCACCACATCGTCCGCGGTGATCCCCCACCCGCCCGGCCAGCGTTGCACCCAATTCGCCGGCTCCGGCTTCAGGACGTCGAAGAGGCGGAACAGGACAAAGGCCGCGGTGAGCCACCCGGCGGTCACCGGGAGACCGAGCATGGCGAGCGGGAAACAGGCCAGTTCATCCACCACCACCTGCGGCGGGTCTTTGCAGGCAAAATGCCGCTCCCCCGCGCTCGCCGTCAGGACGCTGATCCCCAGGCCGGCGACGATACCCGGCACCAGCCAGCCCAGTTTCCAGAGCGCCAGGAACCACAGCACGCCCACGAGGCTGCCCCACGTGCCCGGCGCGACGGGCAGACAACCGGAGCCGAACCCCGTGGCCACTCCCACTGCCGCGCGCCTAAGCGTCGTGTGTATAAAGTCGGTGGCCACGGATGAGATAGGAAACGCCGCTGATGACGGTCAACAGCACGGTCAGCATCATCAGCCAGAAGGCGATGGGCGGAAACCATCGCTGAAACAATTCCATGTAACTGCCCAGCGCGTGCGGCCAGTCTTCGATCAACGCCAGCGCGAGCAGGATGAAATTGATGCTGACCATCTGCGAAATGGTCTTCTGTTTCCCCAGCAAATCCGCCGGCAGCGTCACGCCCTTTTGCGCCGCCATCAAGCGCAGGCCGTTGATGACAAACTCGCGCCCGATGATGATCACGGCCATCCACGCCTGCACCAGGTTGTGCTGGCCGGGCGGCAACCCGGGGGCGTCAATCTCCACCAGGCAGACGAAGGCCGCGCAGGTGAGGATCTTGTCCGCCAGCGGATCGAGCATGATGCCAAAGTCGGTGGTGGTGTTGTTGCGCCGCGCCAGCCAGCCGTCCCACCAGTCCGTCAGGCTGGCCAGGATGAACAGCACGAAGGCAACGCTCTTGCCATAGGGAAAATGCGGCAGCAGCAGCGCCATGACGAAAAACACCGTCATGACGATGCGCGACAACGTCAGTTTGTTCGGCAGGTTCATTCAGCAACGCAATCCGTGATCCGCCATCCTTCCTTCACGCCCGCTTGGCCACGACATCATAGTCACTGCAGCCGGTTACAGTCACGTCCAGAAACTGGCCCGGTTTCAGTTTTTTCTCCGTCAGGTACACCCGGCCGTCCACATCCGGCGCGTCCGCCTCGCTGCGTCCCACCCAGGCGAATCCCTTCCGCGGGCTCGGGCCGTCCACCAGCACGCGCAGGCGCCGTCCCAGCAGCCCGGTGTTCCGTTTGCGGTGGAGTTGCTGCTGCAACGCCATCGCGCGGGCAAACCGGTCGCGTTTCACCGCCTCCGGTACCTGGCGCGGCAACGCGGCGGCGCGGCTCCCCTCCTCCCGCGAATACTGGAACACCCCCAGCCGGTTGAACTTCATCTCGCGGATGAACCCGAGCAGGTGCTCAAACTGGCGCTCCGTTTCCCCCGGGAAACCCACGAGGAACGTCGTCCGCAGGGTGAGCCCCGGGATTCCACGCCGCATCCGCTCGATCAGGCCGCGAATCCACGCCTCGCTGGTCTCCCGTTGCATCGCCTCGAGCATCACCGGGTGGATGTGCTGCAGCTGCATGTCCACGTAGGGGACGATCTTCTTCGCCCCGGCCATGGTTTCGATCAGTTCATCACTCCAATGCGCCGGGTGCGTGTACAACAGCCGTATCCAGAAATCGCCCGGGAGGGCGTCCAACTCGCGCAACAGCGTGCACAGGGTCGGAAGCGGGGCGTTCGTGGACCTCGGGTGCCGGGCCTGCACCAGCGTCTGCTGGTCAAAACGCCGGCTCACCGTGTGATCGAAGGGCCGTTGGTCGCGGGCGCTCGCCGGCCAGAGGTCGAGCCCGTAATAGGTCGTATCCTGGGAGATGAGATTCAGTTCCTTGACACCCTCGGCGAGCAGCCGCCGGGCCTCGACCACCAGACTTTCGACCGGCCGGCTGCGATGCCGCCCGCGGATCTGCGGGATGACGCAGAAGGTGCACGGATGGTTGCAGCCCTCGGCAATCTTCACGAACGCGAAATGGTTGGGCGTCAGACGAAACCGCGGGGCGTCATGATCCGGAATGTACGTGGCCCGCCGCGAGACCAGTTGAATGGGCACGCCCGTCGGCTTCTTCACCCCCGACTCCTTGCCGGCGGATTTCCCGCCGGGGGACCGGAGTCCCGCGGCTTTCCGATGCGCCACGGCCTGCCGGACGATCTCCGCGACCCTGGGCACCTCGTTGAGCCCCATGATGGCGTCGATTTCCCGGATCTCCTTGCGCAACGCCTCCGGGAACCGCTGGGCCATGCACCCGCTGACGACCAGCGCCTGGTCCGGCCGCACCCGACGCCGCTCGACATCGGCCTCGAAAATGGCGTTCACGCTCTCCTCCTTGGCGGGATCGATGAACGAGCAGGTGTTGACGATGATCGCATCCGCCGCGCCGGGGTAGTTGACGATCGTCATGCCGGCCTGCAACAAATGCCCGAGCATGACCTCGGCATCCACCAGGTTTTTCGCGCACCCCAGATTGATAAGGCCGACTTTGATCATGCGGGAAGATACTCCGTAATGGGCGGTTGGCATCTCACAAGACGCAGGTCCCGGGAAGCGGCTCGCGTCCCCATCCTCCCCCCGGGAACGGCGGGGCTAGAACTGCTTGTCAACGGCTTCGCGGCGGCGGCCCAGCTTGCCCAAGTCCTTCTGGTCGTACCAGACATGGATCGCATTGCCGTCGTTGACCTTGATCTTGATGGTGCGATTGGCGTCGAACCGGCGCACTTCGCCCTTCGGCATGGTGTCCCGGAACAAGACCGCACCGTCCACCGTCACAGTCACCCCGCACGGCTCATCGGCGCGCACCGTCAGCGAATGCGCCGGTGCGCGCGGCGGCTCGATGATGAGCACCGGGCCGGGGCTCTTCGGCTTCAAATAGGCGTCGGCCGCCGGCTTGGCCGGCGTCGTACCCGCGGCGGCTTTTTCCGCGACCCTGGTCTCGTTCCTGGAATGGCTCATCCAATTAAGAATGCCCCAGCCGGCCCACACCACCACGATCACCCCCACCACCACGCCCAGCAAGGCCAGCATGAGCGTCGGCGACAAAGGCGTCTGCGCCTCGGGGATCACAGCGGTCGAGGTCTTGCCGATGGGCCGGTGGGTGATCGGCTTGGGAGGTTCCACCAAAACCGCCGGTTCGGCCGACTTCATCCCCACGAACTGGTTCACCAGCGGCTTGGAATCGAGTCCCAGGTACTGCGCATAGATGCGCAGGAATCCCCTGACGTACACCGGCGCCTCGATTCGATCGAACTGGTCCGCCTCCAACGCCGCGAGGTATTCGGCCTTGATCTTGGTCGCCTGCGCCGCCGTCTCCAGCGCAATCTTTTTCCGTTCGCGCGCCCCGCGCAACTGCTGGCCTATGGTTTCCATGAAAACTTGTTCCTGTCCTACCCCTCGTTGTTGGAGGGGATTTCACCGTCCAAATCCACCAGGATGTCCCGCGGCTCCGCGCCCTTGTGCGGACCGACAATACCGCGTTCTTCGAGGATATCCATGATTCGCGCCGCCCGCGTATAGCCGATTCGCAACCGCCGCTGCAAGATGGAAACCGAGGCCCGTTTCGTCTGGCGGATGACCTCCACGCATTGCTCCACCAGTTCCTCGTCCTCCTCGGACTCGCCGTTGCCGCCGCCCGCGGGGGATTCCGCGTTCAACTTCTCGGTGATGCCGCGCTCAAAGCTCGGCGGCGCCTGTTTGCCAAGGAAATCCGCCATCGCGCGGATCTCGTCGTCCTGCACATACACGCCCTGTGCGCGAATCAGCTTCGCGCTGCCGGGAGGCAGGTACAACATGTCGCCCTTGCCCAGAAGCTTGTCCGCGCCGTTGGCGTCGAGGATGACGCGGCTGTCCTGCTTGCTCGCCACCTGGAAGGCGATGCGCGCCGGGACGTTGGCCTTGATGACGCCGGTGATGACGTCCACGCTCGGCCGCTGCGTGGCCAGAATCATGTGAATGCCGGTGGCGCGGGCCAGTTGCGCCAGACGCGTGATGGCCATCTCCACGTCGGCCGGCGCGGTCATCATCAGGTCCGCCAGTTCGTCCACCACCAGCACGATGTACGGCAGCTTGTCGGGAATCCGCAGTTCAAAATCCCGCGGCACGGTCAGTTCCATCTGCTGGTCCGGGCCCGTCTTCTCCGCCGGCTCCCGCTGCGGGTCGCGCTTGCGGTCGCGCGTGTTGAAGCTGTGGATGTTGCGCACGCCGACCTTGGCGAAGATCTGGTAGCGCCGTTCCATCTCATTGATCAGCCAGCGCAGGGCCAGCAGCACCTTCTTCGAATCGGTGACAATCGGCAGCGCCAGATGCGCCAGCGCGCTGAACATCTGCATCTCGACGATCTTCGGGTCCACAAACACGAACTTGACCTCTTCCGGCGTCATGCGGAACAGGAGGCCGGTGATGATCGCGTTGATGCAGACCGTCTTGCCCGAGCCGGTCGCCCCGGCCACCAGCATGTGCGGCATGTCGGCCAGGTCGCCGATGATGACGTTGCCGCCGATATCCTTGCCGAGCGCCAGCGGCAGCCGCGCCTTGGAGTGTTTCCAGGCGTCGGACTCCAGCACGTCGCGCAGGAACACGGCCGTGGTGGTGTGGTTGGGCACCTCGATGCCGACGGCCGCCTTGCCGGGAATCGGGGCGATGATGCGGATACTGGCCGCCCGCATCGCCAGCGCGATGTTGTTGTGCAGCGTGGTGATCTTCTCCACCTTCACGCCGGCCGCGGGATGCACCTCGTAGCGGGTGATCACCGGCCCGCGCGTCACCTCGCCAATGCGCACGTCCAGGCCGAAATCCGCCAGCGTGGACTGGAGCACGGCGGCGCTTTGCTTCAAATCCTCCACCACCTGCGAGTTCGGGCTGACCGCCGCGGGCTGCATCAGTAAATCATGACTGGGCAACTGCCAGTTTTTGTAGGACACCGGGGTCGCCGTCGTCGTCACCGGCGGGGTTGCGCCCGGTTTGCGCGGGGCGGCCGGGCGCGGAGGGGTCGCCGGCTTCGGCAAGACCACCGGCGTGATGTCCGTGTCCGGCGTCTCCACCGCGAGCGATTTCTCCGGTTCAGGCATCCGGACCGGCTGCGGCGGTTCGGCCTTCGGCCTGGGGGCCGGCTTCGGAAGAGGCGCGGGTTTCGGCTCAGGCGGCAGTTCCACCACGCTCGGCATCGGCATCGCCGCCGCGCTGGCCAGGGCTTTCGCCGCGGCCTTGTCGCCAGCCGGTCGTGCCGTGGGAATAACCGCCTGCTTGACCGTCGGGGTCGGCAGTGAATGATCGCGAATGGTGATCTGCTGCGGCGGCAGGTTCACTTCCTCCGGCTCGGGCTCCGGTTCCTCGGAGGCTTTCGCCGCGGCCTTCTTGCCGTTCTTCTCCAGCTCCCGCATCTGCCGCTCCACTTCCCGCTGCTTGCGCACCAGCTCCCCGCGCAGGTCGGAACGCGAAGGCGCCGACGCCTGCTCGCGCTTCACCGCCCACGCCTCCTGCAGCTTCATCAGCAACAGCGCGCCGGAATGAATCGGCCGGAAGCCTGTCAGCATGACGATGCTGATCAACCAGACCGTCGGCAGGATGATGTATGGGCCGGCCGGCGCCACCGGGGCCAGCAGGGTTTCCGCGATGAACTGCCCGATGAACCCGCCTGCGCCGTGGCCGCACAACGCCAGCGAGGCATCGGACCCCATCTGCAGCTTGTCCACCATGCCGCAGCCGTAGAGCAGCATCAGCGCCGTCCAGTAGACCTGACGCCAGCCCATCCGCTCCCCTGCAAACAGGAACGCAATGCCAAACCCGAGCGCCAGTCCGAACAGCAGCCATACGCCGTTCCCGAAGGGCAGCGCCAGCAGGTACGCCACCCAGGCGCCCATCGGTCCCACAAAATTGTGCGCCGGCACGTTGGGCGGTTCCTTGATCCAGTGGATGTCCTCTGGAACAAACGAGATGAAACTCAGGAAGAGCACAACGCTCACCCCGAGCAACAAAATCGCGTTCACCTCCCACAGGTGGGCGGTGTTGCGTGTCTTTGCATTGCTGGCCATGGATTAAGGGACCAGTATAAACATCGGGGGCAACGATTACAATTCAATCCTCAACAGCGCAACACCCCGAGCGCACCGCAGCTTGACTCCGCCCACAAAAAGAGCTTGAGTCGCCCCATGTCATACCCGCTGATTTTTCGCCCCATTTTCAAGGAACGCGTCTGGGGCGGGCGCGAACTGGAACGGCTGTATCACAAGCCGCTGCCCCCCGGCGTGCCCATCGGCGAATCGTGGGAAATCAGCGACCACGGCGCCGATGCCAGCGTGATCGCCAACGGGCCGCTCGCCGGACGCACCTTGCGCTCCCTGCTGGAAGAAGACGCCGAGGCGATCCTGGGCGACATCGCCCCGACCGCCGCCGGCCGTTTTCCCCTGCTCATCAAGGTGCTCGATGCGCGCGACCGGCTGTCGCTGCAGGTGCATCCTCCGGCCGAAGCCGCGGCAAAACTCGGCGGCGAGCCCAAGACGGAAATGTGGTACGTGGCCCAGGCCGATCCCGGCGCGACGATTTACGCCGGCCTCAAGCGCGACGTGTCGCGCCGGCAGTTCGAGGCCGCGCTGAAACGGCAGGAACTGGAGCCGTTGATCTACCAGCTCACGCCGAAGGCGGGCGACGCGCTTTTCGTGCCGTCGGGCCGGCTGCACGCCATCGGCGCGGGACTCGTCATCTTCGAAATCCAGCAGAACTCCGACACGACCTATCGCGTGTATGACTGGGGACGCCCGCGGGAAATCCATGTGGAGCAATCGCTGCAATGCATCGACTTCCGGGATTTCGAGCCGGCGTTCGTCGATTCGCACGACGAGGTGCTGGTGGCGTGCGAACACTTTGTCTGCGCCCGGTTGACGCTCGACACCCCCCGCCCCCTTCAATGCAACGGGTCGTTCCATATCATTGCCGCGGTGGACAGACCCGTGAACGTCAACGACGAGACCCTGGCGGCCGGCCAGTTTGCGCACCTACCGGCAACGCTGGGCCAATTC
>CAZAAF010000079.1:0-12192 GCA_964482575.1 uncultured Verrucomicrobiota bacterium
GTCCTGCACTCGATAGTTGGACGGCAACTCGTCCATCGTTACACCTCCAGCACCAAATCCGGACGGAATCCTGGCGCTAGTTCCTGTGGATAGCCCCGTTGGTTACTGGTCACCCGGCAGCCACCCTCCGCCACGAAGTCCACATTGGTGTGGGTATGGCCGAAGGCCCACAACTGGATGCGGTGCACCCGCATCAAATCCGCCATGTCGGTGACAAAGTAGGCCGTCATGGGGGCGCCCTCGTACTGCGGCGCGACACAGCCCCGGTGCGGGGCAAAGTGCGTTACCACCACCGTCTTGCCGTCCCAAGGCTTGGGCAACTCCTTCTCCAGGAACTGCCGGGCGGTTCGGTGCAAGCTGACCACATCGTGCGGCTCCAGACGGTTGGCTTCCGATTGTATCGGTTCTCGGCCAAGAGTCGCCCGGTGCCGCACCCTGATCCAGGAGAAGTCGCTGATCGAGCGTCGGGCCGCGTGCCGGGCCGAGGCCGCATGCTCGGGGCCATAGAGCAGGAGGTCCGACCACAAGGTCGTGCCCAGCACTCGCACGTCTCCGAAAACTGCCACCTCGTTGTTCAGTACTGTGACCCCCGTCTTCCTGCCCGTCCGCCGCAGTTCCTCCAGCAAGCCCAGGCTTGCTCCATAGTATTCGTGGTTGCCCGGCACATAGATGATCCGGCCATCGGCAAACACCTGACCAAAGGTCCGTCTGGCCCATTCCACGCCGTGGGTGGTTGCGCCGATGTCGCCGGCCAGGAGCTTTACGGAAGCCAACCGGAGCAACAATTCCGCCGCCGCAGGCAGTTTGCCGAACCGGTCGCGCATTTCCTCGCGTAAGGACCCGATCTCCTCGGCGGATACCGCCTGGGCGAGCTTTCGATACAGTTCAATTCTTTGCCGTGTGTCCGGCACATAGTCGTGGGGCAGGAAACAGGGTTCGCGGCGGGCTGTGGAGTCTGGAGCATCCAGCGCGGGACGGGACCCGCTTTTTCCCGGCGCCGCTTCAGGTTCCATGTCTGACGCTCCACGCTCTACGCTCCACGCTCCACGTTTTTCCTCCGCTTCGCTGGGTGTCAGGGCGAGGAAATCCAGCCGGGTGCGGACCTCGACGCGCGGTTTGATCTCCCGTCCCTTGAGCCGGCCGATGCTCTCTTTCAACAACTGGCAGTACAGTTCGAAGCCGACCGCCGTGATGTGGCCGCTCTGTTGCCGGCCGAGGATGTTGCCCGCGCCGCGGATTTCCAGGTCGCGCATGGCGATCTTGTACCCGCTGCCAAGGGAGGAATACTGGCGGATGGCCGAGATCCGCCGCCGGGCGGTGTCGAAGAGATGACCGTGCCGCGGCAGCATCAGGCAGGCGTACGCCTGGTGTTTGTAGCGGCCGACGCGCCCGCGGAGTTGATAAAGATCCGCCAGCCCGAACCGGTCGGCGCGGTCGATGATGATGGTGTTGGCATTCGGGATGTCGAGGCCGCTCTCGATGATGGTCGTGCAGAGCAGCACGTCGACCTCGGCGTTGACGAACTTCTGCATCACCGCTTCCAGCTCGTCCTCGTGCATCTGGCCGTGGCCGATGCCGATGCGGGCCTCCGGGACAAGCTCATGGATGCGAAGCGCCACCTTCTCGATGTCGTGGACGCGGTTGTGGAGGTAGTACACCTGCCCGTCGCGCGCCAGCTCCCGCCGGATGGCGTCGCGGATGACACGCTCGTCGTAGGCGCAGACCGTCGTCTGCACCGGCAGCCGGTCCGCCGGCGGTGTGTCGAGGCTGGAGAGGTCGCGCAGTCCCATCAACGACAGGTGCAGCGTCCGCGGGATCGGCGTGGCCGTCAGCGTCAGCACGTCCACCATCTTGCGCAGCCGCTTGAACGTCTCCTTGTGCGCCACGCCGAACCGCTGTTCCTCGTCCACGATCACCAGCCCGAGGTCGCGGAACTGCACGTCGCCGGACAGCAGGCGGTGCGTGCCGATGACGATGTCGAGCGAGCCTTCTCGCAACGCGCGCAGGATGCGGTTTTGCTGGCGCGTGGTGCGGAACCGGCTGAGCATCTCGATGCGCACGGGGTAGTCCGCCATCCGCTCGGAGAAGGTGTTGAAATGCTGCTGGGCCAGCACGGTCGTCGGCACCAGCACGGCTGCCTGCCGGCCGTCCATCACGGCCTTGAACGCGGCGCGCATCGCCACCTCGGTCTTGCCGTAGCCGACGTCGCCGCAGAGCAGCCGGTCCATCGGCTTCGACGCCTCCATGTCTTTCTTGATTTCCACCGCGCTCGCGAGCTGGTCCGGCGTTTCCTCGTAGATGAACGCCGCCTCGAACTCCCGCTGCCAGGCCGCGTCCGGCTTGAATGCGTGCCCCGGCAGCGCCGCGCGCGCCGCCTGCAATTCCAGCAGTTCTGCCGCGAGGTCGCGCGTTGCCTGCTGGGCGGCATCGCGGCTCTTGCGCCAGGTCAACGAACCGAGCCGCGACAACGGCGGCGTGGATTTGCCCGCGCCGACATAGCGCGTCACCAGATGCGCCTGTGCCACAGGCACGTATAGGCGCGCGCCCTCGGAATACTCGACGGTCATCACCTCCTGCCGCGTGCCGCCAATGTCCACCTCCTGCAACCCGACGTAGCGCCCGATGCCGTGCTCGACATGCACGACGTAGTCGTTCTCCTCCAGCTCCGAGACGTTGCCGATGCGCCGCGTCTCGTGCGGCAACCGTTTCGCGAGCTTGCGCGGGCGCAGGATGCGGTAGCGTCCGAAGATCTCGGCATCGCTCACCACCACCAGCCGCGCCTCCGGCCAGATGAACCCCTGTGCCAGCGTGCCGATCCTCAACTGCAGCGTCACGCCGCCGAGACCCTGGAGCGACAGAATTTCCTTCAGCCGCTGCTGTTCGCCGTCGTTGTTGCAGAAGACGAAGACCTGATAGTCCTGTTCCGTCCAGAGGCGGAGCTGGGCGAAAAACTTCTTCCGCTCCTGTTCCGCCACGCCCGCCTCCGGCAGCCCGCCGGCGATGGGCCGGTAGGCTTCCAGCGAATTAAGCGTCAGTTCCATGCAGCCCGCCGTCACCACATCGCTCATGGCGACCGTGCCGAAGCGGCGGTTGGTGGCCGCCGTCGTTCCATCAGGCCGCGTGTCTTCATGCGGCGTCTCCGCCCACGGCCCCGTGAGCCGTTCAAACGGCAGATGGAACGGATCGTCCTTCGGCAGTCCCGTGGTGTAATGCTGGGCCGATTCCACCAGCCGGTCCGGTTCGTCGAGGACGATCAGGGTGTCCGGCGGAAGAAAATCGAGCAGATCCCCGCGCCATTCGGGATGCGGCTGCAACAGGCCGATCTCGCCCGCGGGCCCGATCACGCACGCGTCGATGCGGCTGGCGCTGACCTGTGTCGCCACGTCGAAACGCCGCATCGAGTCGATCGAATCGCCGAAAAACTCCAGCCGCAACGGCGTGGGTTCGTCGAGCGGGAACAGGTCGAGGATACCGCCGCGCACGGCGAACTGGCCGCGCTCCTGCACCTGCGCTTCCCGTGCGTACCCGAGCCGCACGAGTTTACCCGCGAGCGAATCCATGGCCATCTCCTGCCCGACGCGGAGCTCCAGCAGCAGCGAGCGGAACGCCGGCGGCGAGAACGTGCGTTGCATCAGCGCGTGGGCCGACGCGACGATCAGAGGAGGCGTGGCGGAGTTCAACGCAGAGGACGCAAAGGGCGCGGAGGTTCGCAGCGGTTCCTGTTCTTGTTTTCTTTGCGGCTCTCGGCGCTCCTCTGCGGTCTCTGCGTTTGGTTGTTCACCCCAACTCAATTTTCTCAACACCCGCAGCCGGTCGGCGATGACGTCGGCGCTGGGCAGGCCGGTGTGCGGCGGGGTTTCCCACGCGGGATAAAACTGCGGTTCCGCGCCGAACGCGAGGAGGCCCAGTTCCCACCCCTCCTGGGATTTCAAACCGTCGGTGATGACCAGCAGCGGACGGGAGAGTTGCCGCGCCAGCAGCGCGGCGAGGAACGGGCGCGCCGGCTCCGCCACCGGCGCCAGAGACAAAAAAGGCCCTCCGACGATTGCTTCTTTGACCCGGGGGGTCTCAGCGCAACCCAGCGCAATCTCTACCGGACCTTTTGATTCCACAAAAACGCGAAACGCGGATTTCGAATCCCGAATGCAGCGGTTCGATTGCGATTCGCAACCCGCGATTCGCGTTTCACGTTTTGCGCTGCCGCCTTATTTCGGCAGCAGCTCCGCGACGAGCGACTTCTCTTCCTTCAACTCGTTTTCCGTCGCCGCGATCTTGGCGCGGCTGAAATCGTTGAGCGGCACGCCCTGGACGATCTCGCGGTTCCGCCCGTCGCTGCGCATCGGATAGCTGAACAGGAGGCCTTTTTCAATGCCATAACTGCCGTCGGAGGCAATGGCGACGCTGAACCAGTCGTCTTTCGGTGTCGGCGTGGTCAATGCGCGCACGGTGTCCACGACGGCGTTGGCGGCGCTGGCGGCGCTGCTGAGACCGCGCGCCTCGATGATGGCCGCCCCGCGCTTCTGGATGGTGGTGATGAAATCCTTCTCCAGCCACTCGCGATGGCCGATGACGTCCGTCACGGGCCGTCCGCCGATCTTCGCGTTGAAGAAATCCGGGTACATCGTGGAACTGTGGTTGCCCCAGATGGCGAGGTTGCTGACGGCGGTCACATCCACGCTGGCCTTTTTGGCGAGCTGGATCCGGGCGCGGTTCTCGTCGAGCTTGGTCATCGCGTGCCAGCGGTCGCGGGGAATGCCGGGCGCGTTGTTCATGGCGATGAAACAGTTGGTGTTGCAGGGATTGCCGACGACGAGGATGCGGACGTCGCCCGCGGCGTTCTTCTGGATGGCCTGGCCCTGGCCGATGAAGATCCTGCCGTTGATGCCGAGGAGGTCCTTGCGCTCCATCCCGGCCTTGCGCGGGACGCTGCCGACCAACAGGCACCAGTTCACGCCCTTGAAGCCCTCGTGGAGGTCGGCGGTGGGCACGACGCCCTTGAGCAGCGGGAACGCGCAGTCGTCCAGCTCCATCACGACGCCGTTGAGCGCCTTTAACGCCGGCTCGATCTCGATGAGATGCAGGATGACCGGTTGGTCCGGCCCGAACATCGCGCCGGAGGCGATGCGAAAGAGGAGGGAGTAACCGATCTGGCCGGCCGCGCCGGTGACCGCAACGCGAATGGGTGTTTTATTCATACGTATGGGCTCCAAGTGCGCGGAATATAGGTGGCGACACCCGGTCGCGCAAATTTTTTGGCGGAAAAAGTCAAAAATGCAACGCCACCACGGATGAACCCCGATGAACGCGGATGAAGATGTGCCTGCGGCCAACCCGTTGCACGGCATCCGGACGTTTCGCTCTTGTCCGCCCATGGGCGGGGGCGTAGGCTGCGCGGCGTCGGTTGTCGCACGTGTTGAACGCCGCAACCAGAGGAACACGCCATGAAAACGGGAAAGAGCAGGTCGGTCACTCGCCGCCAGTTTCTGGAAACCACCACCGCCGCCGCATTGGGCGTCGCGACGGAAAATCATCCGATGGCCATGGCCGGCGAACCCACGGCGGGCATGAAGTATCGCCGGCTGGGCCGCACCAACCTTAGGATTTCCGAGATCGGCCTGGGCTGCGCCAGCGGCTTGCGGTCGCAACAGCTCGGGCCGGACTTGTTCAACAAGTATCGCGAGGAACTCCCGGCCATCACGAACCGATTGCTGGACCTCGGCGGCAACTTCGTCGCCACCTCCGCCAGCTACCACGACACCGAGGAGATTCTCGGGCGCGCGCTGAAAGGCCGCCGCAAGGACGTGTTCATCTTCACGGCCTCCGGCAAGAAGGACCCCAAGGCCGTCATCGCCGACTGCGAGCGGAGCCTCACGCGGTTCCAGACGGACGTGATTGACGGTTACTTCGGCCACAGCGGGTGGAGCGACGGGTTTGCCGAGGCGGCACAGACGCTCAAGAAACAGGGCAAGATCCGGTTTGTCGGCATGAGCTGCCATATCCCGGAGAAGCATCGCGTGCGGGTCGAGGAGGGCGTGCTGGATTTTCTGCTCCAGCCGTACAACTACATGAACCTCGCCAAGTGGACGGAAAAGACCGACCGGACCGGCACGGAGGAGCTGTTCGACCTGTGCAGGAAGAAGGATGTGGGCGTGATGGTGATCAAGCCGATGACCGGCCACTTCATTCCGAACTGGGCGAAGAAAGCCGATGATTCCAAGGTGGCCGGGCTGCTCGCGGAACTGAAGTCGGTCGGCAAGCAGAACCTTTACCAGGCGTTCCTGATGTGGGTGTTGAAGAACCGCAACGTCTCCTGTGCCATTGTGGGCATGGGGGCGACGCAGGACGTGACGGAGAACTGCGCGGCGCTGACGCAGAAGTTTGGCGCGTTGCACGAGCGGCTGCTCGAGCGCTACGCCGCCCTTGCCACGGGCGACTATTGCCGGATGTGCGAGACGTGCGTGTCGGCCTGTCCGGCGGGCGTGCGCATCCCGGACATCCTCCGCTACCGGATGTACCACCAGAACTACGGCCACCGCCGCGATGCGCGCGAACTGTACGCGGCGCTGCCGGACCACCAGCAGGCACCGGCCTGCACGGAATGCGGCCAGTGCGAAAAGGTCTGTCCCGCCCGGCTCGCCATCGTCCGGAAGCTCAAGGTCGCGCACGAGTTGCTGGCGTGAGGAACCCATTCCTTGTGAAAACCGTGTTTGCCGCTTTTTGTTGGGCGTTTGTTGGATGGCTCCTCCTGGGCGGCGCCGGTTTCGCAGACGACGCCGCGCGAATCCCCGTTTGCATGATTGTGGATGACCCGGCGCCGTTCATCAACATGCGCTCGCTGAAGGACACAAACGTCTGCCACGAGATTCCGACCTCGTTCTACATCGAATTTGGGCAGTGGGCCGCGCGCAGCGGCGTCAAAGGCAAATTCAGTGTCGTGCCGTGTCTGGGCGGCATCAAGCCGATCGATGGTTCGCTTGGCGAAATTCCCGGCCACACGCGCGAGGAGCGCCTCGCGTGGATTGCAATGGTCCGGGAGTGGATCGCGCCGCGGTTCACGATCACGCCGGAAGTGATCACGCACTGGAACGTTTGGGACATCGCCGCAAAGCGGGTGGCCGCCGGTCCGCCGACGGAGAACGAATGGCTCGCCCAGCAGCCGCTGGCGGTTCAGACCGACTACATCGCCGAAGGGATGCGCATGCTCAAGAGCGCCGGCCTTGAGGCCGGCGGCCTGACGATGTGCTGGTCGTATCCCAAGGAAAAAAACGCCGTATTGGGCGAGGCCGCGGTTCGCGCCGCGGAAAGGGTGCTGGGTTTGAAGTATGTCATGGTCTTTAACGATACCGGCGAACAGCCCGGGGTCATCTACCGCGGCGACGACGGGGCCATGGCGGTCTCGCTTCGTCCGGCGGTCACGGATGTGTACGACCATACGTTTGGAAAGAAGACCGAGCAGGATATTCTTCACGACGCCGACCATTACATCACCGCGGACGGCCAACGCGGGTTGTTTGTCGACCAGATCCAGAAGGGCAGGTGCCTCATTTTCTACACGCATGCTCAATCGCTGTACGGCAACGGCACCCGGAGCGGGTTTCGCGTTTTTCAACTGGCCGTCGAGCGGTTGAACCGGCATTACGGCAACCGCATCGAGTGGATGACCGGCCTGGACATCTGCCGCAAGTTCTGCCCGCCGCCGGGGCGTTGAGAATCTCCGTGAATGGCGCGTCGGCCTCGACGCCAGCGGGCCAACACGGCTAGAATGGACTGGTTGAAATCATCACGAAGATCATGAAACAACATTTGCCGGTTCTTGCCGTCCTTTTTCTTTTACCGCTGGCTGCATTGCACGCCGCTCCCAAACCCGCCGCCGGGGTTGCGGACGAACAGGTGCAACACGACATCGCCGTGCTGGCGGAACACCACATTCTCAGCATGCCGGACTACTGGCTGACGCACATCGTCGCGGGTGGAAAATGCGACGGCGTGAAGGTCGCGACGCTGCTGATCGAGGTGGCCAGGGTTTTCAAACCGGTGACGACGACGGAGGAGGCCATCGCCCTGATCGCGCAGCGCGGCATCATCGGCCAGCCGGATTACTGGACCAAACATGCGGTGGCGGGCGAGACGTGTGCGCCGGTCAGTGTTGCCACCATTTTGAACCATATCGTGGGACGGCTGCCGGTGCCGGTGCCGAAGTCCGCGAAGGCTGCGCCGTTGGAGCCGACGCCGGTCGCCAGGTTGAAGGAACACTATGATGTTGTCATTGCCGGCGCGGGCACGGGTGGGTGCGGCGCGGCGGTCCAGGCGGCACGCATGGGATGCTCGGTGCTGCTGCTGGAGGAGACGGACTGGATTGGCGGCCAGATGAACGCTGCGGCGGTCACCTCCATGGACGAGGGCCGGACGATTTGCCGCGAGCGCGGGCTTTACCGCGAACTGTACGCGCTCATCGCGTCGTACTATCAGCCGCTCGGCATCAACTGCGAGACGGCCTACTGGTTCCGCCACGCCTGTGTCGAGCCGCGCGTGGGCCGCAAGCTCCTGCACACGCTGCTCGGCGACGCGCGTGGCAGCGGCGTGCTCGATTTATCGCTGCGCTCGCGCGTGACGAAGGTGACCAAGGAAGGCAACACCGTTACCGGCACCGAGGTGGAGATTGTTACCGCGGAAGGAAAACAGACGCGCAGCATCCGGAGCCGGATTTTGATTGATGCCACCGAGTGGGGCGATGTCATCCCGCTCACCGGCGCGCGCTACCGTGTGGGCAACTGCACCAACGACGCGATCAACCTCGCGCAACGCGTACAGGACAACACATGGACCGCCGTGGTGAAGCAGTATCCACAGGGCGTGCCCGCCGAACTGGTCATGACGCAGCCGCCGCCGGGCTACACGGACAAGGTTCACAAGCATTTCGTGCGCACGCTGGTGGACGGTGACAAGGTGGACATGAAGACGCGGCCGTGGACCTGGGCCACGTTCATCGGCTACCGCGGCATGCCCGACAGCGCGCGGCCCGGCGACGCGCCACCCATCACCCGCACGCACCTGAACTACAACAACGACTTTCAGTCATCGGTCGCCGAGATCGAGGACCCGGCACGCCGGCAGGCAACCAACCGCGACATGCGGCTCAAGACGCTGCATCTGCTCTATTTCATCCAGACCACGCTCGGCAAGAAGGACTGGGCCGTGGCCAATGACGAGGGATACGATTCGCCCTACAACCGCGCGGAGATTGACGCGTGGATCAAGGACCGGTCCGACCTCGCGCCGTATCGCCCCATCCTCCATCACTTCTCGGTCATGCCCTACACACGCGAGAGCCGCCGCATCATCGGCCTGCACACGCTCTGCGCGCGCGAGGTGGAACGGCATCCGGGCAAGCCCATGCGTTTCCCGCACGCCGTTGCGTTGGGGGATTACGCCGTGGATATGCATGGCTCAATGACCCCGAAGTATCTGGAGGCGGGGCTGGACCGTCCCGAGGACATCCCGACGGAACAGTTCGGGTCGCGCGGCATCGGTCCGTTTCCGATCCCGTTCGAGTGTTTCATTCCGGAGCAGGTGGACGGCTTCCTGCCGGCGGAGAAGAACATCTCGCAATCGCGCATGGCCAACGGTGCGACGCGCCTCCAGCCGCACACGATGCTGATGGGACAGGCGGCGGGCGCCATTGCCGCGCTGGCCGTGCAACGCCACGTCCGCCCGCGCGACCTCGATCCCGTGCTGGTGCAGCGGGCGTTGCTGGATGCCGATGATGTCCTCTTCCTGACGCCCATTGTCGATGTCCGGCGGGATGGTCCCAATTGGAAACCCGTACAGCTTGTCCTCACCCACGGTTTGATGACGGACACGAATGGGAAGTTCAACCCGCGTGCGCCGCTTGCCGCCGCCGATCTGGTCATGATCGTTGGCAAGTTGTTCCCGTCAGCACCCGCGCAAGCGGACGCCGGCGAGGCGCCGGTCACGGGCGAGAGATTCCTGCAGGTGCTCACCCGCGGCGTGGCCGCCTCGGATCACCCGTTTGAACTGAAGGTGACGGTCAAGGACCCGGCGCAACCCATCACGCGCGCCGAAGCCGCGCAGGCGCTGGCCGCGTTGTTGGAGCAACGTGCCAACAGC
Source organism: uncultured Verrucomicrobiota bacterium (assembly GCA_964482575.1). Taxonomy (GTDB): domain Bacteria; phylum Verrucomicrobiota; class Verrucomicrobiia; order CAIQCK01; family CAIQCK01; genus CAIQCK01. The sequence goes on from CAZAAF010000079.1 coordinate 10,129, forward strand.
ACCTGCCCGGCGGCGTCACGCTGAGATGTAAGGTCATGGCCTCTCCCGTTTCAGGAAACGGCGGGCCATCCAGACCGCCAGGGGCGGTGTCAGCAGGAGGGAAATGGAAGGTTCCGGGACAAGCTGGTTGGGCGCAATCGAGGTGACATAATCGGCCACGGTCCACGAGTCGTCGTTCGTGTGGAGCGAATAATAGTGGAGGGTCATGTTGGTATCCGTGACCGTGGCCAGTGCGAAACCAAAGAGGCCGTTGGTATAGAGCACGTCAACCGCGGGATCATGGTTGATGCCAACCGGGTCCAGCGGTGCGCCGCCGTTGCCCGCCATCAACTGGATGATGGAGTTTCCGTAATCGTTGGTGGTGCGGGCGACGGTTTCATTGTGAATGTGGCCGGTCAGGTACAGCTGGACACCGTTGGTGCCGAGCGCGTTCCAGAAATCCTCGCGATTTTGCAGCCCGGTGCTGTCGGAGCCGAAGAATCCTCCATCCTCCCCGCCGCCGCCCTCCGTCGAGAAGACCGGCTCGTGCGCCATGAAAACCTTGTAGGCCGAACTGGACTGCTGAAATTGTTGCGCCACCCAGGCCCGGTCCAGGTCGTGATACGCGGCGTTGGTGTAATAAAAATACTGGTCGGCGACGACGAACGAGACGTTGTTTTGAGTGAAGGAGTACGTGAAACCCGTCTGGTCGTTGGTTGAGCCGTAGTTGGGACCGTTGAGGGGCACGTAGGCTTTGAAGGCGTCGTAATAGGCCTTCTTCAAGCCGTCGATGGGCGGGCCTGTGTCATTATCCACGTTTTCATGGTTGCCGCGCACGGTGTAGATCGGGATGCCGGTGTTGCTGGTATAGTTGAAAACCGGTGCCATGGCCGTCTTCCAGTAGTCGAACTGAAGCGAATAGTCCCGGAGCGGTGACGTTTCGGGCACGTCATTGCCGTTGACCAGATCCCCGCCCATCATTACGAGTTCGGGGTGCAGCGTGGCGATCTTCTGCGCGATGGTATTCAGGTAGGGGCTGACGCCCGTGGTGGTGGTGTCGTGGTCGCCGCGCGTGTCGCCCAGGACGGCGAAGGTCCACTCGGCGCCCATCGCCGGCGCGCACAAAAGAGGCACAGCCAGCCACGCGCTGATTCTCGGTATCAGCTTTGTTCTCATGAACAACTCCCGGTCCTTGCGGCTGGCGACAGGCTACGCTCATGTGCGGGCTTGTCCAGCCGGTTTTCTCTCTTATCGGCCGATCTGCATCAGCAGCCACGCCAGCAGGACCATCCCGCCGACGGTGACCCATGCGAGCGCGAAGCCCGCAAGGTCTTCCCGGTAACGGCGTGTGAATCCCCGCCAGCGCGCAGCGGTGAACCAGGTGCCCGCATCCAGCAGGATCAACTCCTCGCCCCGGTCGGCGGCTGGCGGTTTGGCTTGGCCGGTCGGCAGGTTTTCCTGGTCGGTGGATCGCTGCATCCGGTCGAAAAAGGCCTCCATCCGCGCGGCCTCCTCGGGCTTCGTCAGCAGGCTGACGATGATCAGCGTCGAGAAGCTCACCAGCATCGCGAACCCGAACGGTCCCGGCAGCCATTTATAGACCAGCATCCACCGTCCGGTTTGGAGGTGCGCCCAGACATCGGGACTCGAACAGAGACTGGCAAGCGCGGTGGAGAGGTCGCACGGCTTCGCCGCCGTGCCGGGCGCGCAGGTCGTCAGGTACAGCGCCGCATAGTAGCTCAGGAACGCCGCGAGCGTCGCGGCGGCCGCGCCCCAGCGGTTGGCGCGCTTCCAGAGGATGCCGCCGAGGAACATCACGCCAAACAGCGCCGCGGCAGTTTCAGTGAAGAGAAACGTGTTGAGGATGTTGCCGACCGTCAGCGCGAACAGGATGGCCAGCGCGGTCAGTGCCAGCCCGCTGAGGCGGCCGGCCCAGAGCAACTCGCGGTCGGCGGCGGCGGGGTTGAGGTAGGGGAGCCACACATTGCGCGTGAAGAGCGCGCCGCTGTTGACCATGAGGTTGGAGCAGGCGGACATGTTGGCCGCCAGCACGCAGGCCACCATCAGCCCCGTCAACCCCGGGCA
>CAZAAF010000080.1:0-12181 GCA_964482575.1 uncultured Verrucomicrobiota bacterium
GGATCCCCTCTTCACGGAGGAAAAGTTGCGGGCGCTCACGGCGGGCCGGACCCTGCACGAGCTGGGGCCCATCAGCAACATCTGTGCGGATTGGGGCATGGTTCTTTCCCAGGGATTACTGGGCCGGAAACAGGTCGCTCTCGCCACACGCGCGCGCCTCTCCTCCAATCCTGAGGCCGTGGAATTTCTGGACGCTGCCATTGAAACGGTGGATGCCGTCATGGACCTGGCGCTGCGCTATGAGGCCACGGCCCGGCAGTTAGGTCGCCAGGATGTCGCCGCGGTTCTGGCCCGTGTTCCGGCCCATCCTGCCGCCACATTCCACGAGGCGCTGCAATCCCTCCGGCTGTGCCACGCCGTGCTCTGGATGAGCGGTCATTATCACTGCGGCCTGGGCCGCTTCGACCAATACATGTGGCCGTATCTCCAGGCCGACCTGGAGGCTGGCCGCCTCGACATGGCCGCGGCGGAGGAACTGCTGGCCGAGTTCTTCATCTCGCTCAACAAGGACAGCGATCTTTATCCCGGCATCCAGCAGGGCGACAATGGCCAGTCGCTCATGCTCGGCGGCGTGCGCCGGGATGGCGGCAACGGCGTGAACCCTCTCACCGCCATGGTGCTGCGCGTGGCGCGCGCGGTGGCGTTGATTGATCCCAAGATCAACCTGCGCGTGGACCGCCATACCGACCTCGACCTGCTGGCCCTCGCGGCCGAACTGACCCGCATCGGGCTCGGGTTCCCGCAGTATGCCAACGACGAAATCGTCATCCCCGGTCTCATCGCCGCGGGATACGAGGAGGCGGACGCCCGCGATTACACTGTGGCCGCCTGCTGGGAGTTCATCATCCCGGGACGCGGGATGGAGGTTGTCAATATCGGCGCGGCCTCGTTGCCGGCGGCCGTGGACAAGGCCATTCGCGCCGGGCTGACGACGGGCGATTCCTTCGAGGATATTCTGAAGCGGATTGGCGCCGACCTGAAGGTCCAGGTCAAGGCGCTGGCCGAAGCCAGTCGCAAACTCTTCCTGCCACCGGCGCCCTATTACTCCGTGCTCATGGACGGCTGTCTGGAGCGCGGGCGCGATTTATCGCACGGCCTCCAGTACAACAACTTCGGCATCCACGGTGCCGCCTCCGCCAATGCCGCCGATGCGCTGGCCGCCGTGAAAACCCTGGTCCTTGACGAGACAATCGTCGCCCCCGCCCGGTTGCTGCACGCGCTGGACACGAACTTCGCCGACGATGAACCGTTGCGGCAGCAACTTCGCAACGAGGGTCCGAAAACCGGTAATAACGACGACCGCGCCGACGCGCTGCTGGTGAAGCTGTTCGAGTTGTTCGCCGATGCCTGCGCGGCGGCCGGCGATAACGGCCGGGGCGGACGGTATCGCGCCGGGAGCGGATCGGCCATGTATTACATCTGGCTGGCGCGGGGTCATGCCGGCATGCGCGAACCGGTGGTCGGCGCCACCGCGGACGGCCGCCGCATGGGTGAGTTCTTCAGTTCGTCGCTGGCGCCGTCGCCCGGTGTGGCGGTGCGCGGCCCGTTGAGCGTGCTGCAAAGTTTCGGCAAACTGAATTACCGCCGTGTCTGCAATGGCGGACCGCTCACAATGGAACTGTCGGACAGCCTCTTCCGCGGGCGCGACAGCACGCGCAAGGTCGGCCAGTTTGTCCGGACCTTTGTGGAGTCCGGCTGCCAGCAACTGCAGCTCAATACGTTGAACGTGGAGACCCTGCGCGATGCGCAACGCCATCCCGAACAGCACAAGAACCTGGTCGTCCGCGTCTGGGGATGGAGCGGCTATTTTTGCGAACTCGACGAGGAGTATCAGAATCACATCATCAGCCGGCATATTTATGGCGAATAGGGCCGGGCCGTGGGAGTATCGTCCCCCACGAGGTGCCGCACCCGGGTAAACGCAGGAATCAATATCTATGAAACTTAACTTCTATCTGTTGGGCAGCACACTGGTGGCCGCCCTGGCGGGTTTTCTGTTCGGCTTCGACACCGTGGTGATTTCCGGCACGACCGAGATGCTGGAGAAGCGGTTCGCGCTCAACGACTTCGCCCTCGGCTTCACCGTGTCCAGCGCGTTGATCGGAACGATCATCGGGTCGCTGATCGCGGGGAAACCGGCGGAATGGTTCGGGCGCAAACCGATCCTGATGAGCCTGGCGGTGCTCTATTTCATCTCGGCCCTGGGATGCGGGCTGGCGTGGGACTGGACCTCGTTGCTGGTGTTCCGTCTCATCGGAGGGCTGGCCATCGGCGGCGCGTCGGTGGTGGCCCCTCTCTACATTGCCGAGATTTCGCCGCCGCACGCCCGCGGCCGGCTGGTGGCCATGAGCCAGTTCAATATCGTGGTCGGCCTGCTGGTGGCCTACATCTCCAATTTCCTGATCGACCGGTTTACGGGAAGCAATCCCGAATGCTGGCGGTGGATGCTGGGCATCGTCGCCGTGCCCTCCGTGCTCTTCTTCCTGTTCCTGCTGCCGATCCCGGAAAGCCCGCGCTGGCTGGTGGAAAAACACCGTCGCGACGAGGCCCTGAACGTGCTCCGGAAGCTCGGCAATGCCGACGCCGGCGCCGTGTTGCAGGACATCGTCGAATCGCTCCACGAAAAGACGGTCGGGATTGACGAGTCGTTCTTCCGCCTCAAATACATCCGGCCGATCCTGCTGGCCTTCATGGTGGCCTCGTTCAACCAGTTGTCCGGCATCAATACCGTCAACTACTACGGCCCTAAAATCTTGAAAGCCGTCGGGGTGGGACAGACCAGCGCCTTGGCCGGTTCCGTGATCATCGGCCTCACCAACCTGATTTTCACGATCCTCGGCATGACGCTGATTGACCACTTTGGCCGCCGCCGTCTCCTGCTCGTCGGGACCGTCGGCATGGTGTTCTGCCAGGGTCTGGCCGCCTTCGCGTTCCACGTCGGCAACCAGATGCTGGTGCTGGCCGGGCTCATCGGGTTCATGGCCTTCTTCGCCTCCTCCTCGGGCGTGGTCATCTGGGTGTTCATCAGCGAGATCTTCCCCAATCGCGTCCGGGCCCGCGGCCAGGCGCTCGGCAGTCTGACCCACTGGGTGTGGTGCACGCTGATCCAGTTCGTCTTCCCCATCATCACCGCCCGGGTGTCCAGCAGCGCGCCGTTCATCTTCTTCTCCGTGATGATGCTCCTGCAACTGGTGCTGGTCCTGCGGTACATGCCGGAAACCAAGGGCGTCTCCCTCGAGGAAATGCAACGCCACCTCGGCATCGAATAACGTCCCGGCCATCGGCTGACTTTCAAAGGAATTCCCATGATCCAAACAACCGCCGTCCTCGTAAGCCTGCTTCTCGGAAGCTGGCAGGTCACTTTTGATGAATCCACCGCCCGGCTGGACCTGGTCCAGAAAAGCGGCGAGGTCCGGATCAGTGGCCGGCTGGATTTCACCACCCAGGGAAAAACCTGGCAGGTCGTCGCGCCCCGTGACGCGGTTCGGAATCGTCTCGAGCTGCTGGACACCAAGGGCGACGTGCAGGGATACATTGCGTTCCAGAACAACGGCGACCGGTTGTCCCTCCTCGTCTATCATCGGACGGCGCAGTCCTACGCGGGCGAGCTGGCATTCCACGGGGAGATGACCTTCACCCCGGATAGTTTTGCCTGTCACACGCAGGCGGCCAAGGGCGACCGAGTCCTCCATCTGGCCTCGGGCACGGCGGATTCCGCCCTGAACGACTCCCTGTTCGACCCGGAGCGCGACCGGGCGTTGCTGGTGCGCGCCGCCTCCACCCGGCTCACAACGAAGGGTACCGGTTGCTACGGGCTGGAACTCCGGGGGCATATTGATGAAGCCGCCGAGGCCACCTGGACCTTCACGCTGGAGCGGGATTATTACCGCAACCGGTACGTGCCGTATTACAAGCCGATCAACCGCAAGCGGTGCTCCTCGCCGCCGACCGGATGGATGTCGTGGAACACCTATTTCGACAGGGCCACGGCGGATGACAACCTGGCCGAGGCGCGCGTGGGCAAGGAGTACTTGCAGCCCTTCGGGATGGAGTACTGGTCCATCGAATCCTGGCAGGACAACTCCGACACGCTGCCGGTCAGCCACTTTGACAACCTCAGTCTGAAACCCAGCCCGGGCAAGTTCCCGCTGGGCATGAAGAAACTGGCCGAGGACATCCGCGAGCTTGGATTCCGTCCCGGCATCTGGACCGCGCCGTTCGGCACGGGCAGCAAGGAGTTCTACGAAGCCCACAAAGGCTGGTTCCTGCACGACAAGAACGGGAAGCCGCTCTCGACGTGGAATGGCACCTATACGATCGATCCCTCCCAACCGGAGGTGATCAACTACCTGCGCGAGATCCATCGCATCGCCTCACGCGATTGGGGCTACGAGTATTTCAAGATCGATGGCATGTCGGGCCGGAGCAAGGGCTATTGCGCCCATTTCTTCGAGCGTCCCGAAATCCGGGCCACGTTTAAAGACCCGACCTGCCCCAATCCCTTCGAACGGTGCGTCAAGGCGTTCCGCGATGGCATCGGCGAAGACCGCGTGTTCCTGGCGTGCCAGGGACATTTCACCGGACCGGAGGCATCCTATGCGGATGCTTCGCGAACCGGAGCCGACATCGTCCATCCCAACGAACCGCCGAAATGGCCCAATCTCCTCAGCCAGGCGCGCTGCACGTTGAACCAGATCTTCGCGCACAACATCGTCTTCTTCGCCGACCCCGACACCCTGCTCGTCGGTGATTTCCTCGACATCGAACAGGCGCGGCTCTCCGCCACCGTCGTGGCCCTGCCCGGACAGATGATGTTCTCCGGCGACAAACTGGCCAAGCTCAAGCCCGAGCGGATGCGGATGCTGCAACAGGCGCTGCCCGTGTGCAACGTGCGCCCGCTGGACCTCTATCCGATATTCGACCTGCGTCCGGTGTGGGATTTGAAGGTGCGCCGCTCGTTTGAGAATTGGGATGTGGTGGCGCTGTTCAATTGGACGGAGAACGAGGCGGTCATCGGTTTCGATTTTGCGGAATTGGGCCTGCCCTCCAATGCCACGCATCTGGTCCATGAGTTCTGGACCCAGGCGTTTCAAGGCACACACAAGGGCCGGTTCGAAATGTCCGTGCCCAAACACGGCGTGCGACTGCTCGCAATTCACCAAGCTCAGGATCACCCCCAGTTTGTGAGCAGCGACCGCCACATCACCCAGGGCGCCGTGGAGTTGAAGGCCATCGAATGGCAGGAGACCGGCAGGAGCCTCCAGGGAACGGTCAAGGTCGTCAGGAATTCACCCGTGACCCTGCGGTTCCATGTCCCTGCGGGTTACACCTTCGACACCGCCAAGGCCGCCGACGGGGCGACATGCACCGCAACAACCGAAGCGAAGGGCATCGTGGCCGTCACGTTGAAGTCCGCGGAAACCCGGGACATCACCTGCACGCTGGCCTTCAAGTAACGCATACGGATATTGCTCGAAAAGTGGCTGCCTAGGAATCGCACCATTTTCAGTGGCTCTTTCCATTGGTTCTCAGACTGTCATTTCATTATTTGCCCAAGCAGGCAGCCAACACATAAAACCCGAGCAACACAACAAACGCAGTCGCAATAAACAACAAGGCTTTTTCAACGCACTTTCTAAACAGCACTGAGAATGGCTCCTGTTTCGGTTCTTGTACGCTTCTGCTGGCCATGACGCGTTGCCAAAACTCATATTCCTTTTGGAACAACTTCTCGATGTAAGCATCGTCACGGTGAACAACAATCAACACGCCCTTTCTTCGTGGCAACCAACAAAAAAAGTCAATTGAGGAAAGCCCCGTTACCATGAGAATGTGTTGAAGCTGAGCAACATAATAGCTGGGCGCTTCGCCAGTCTCTTTTGTTCGACGATACGCGGAATCTCCGCACTTAATCTCCACAACATATCGTCCGTTTTTCGATATCCCATCAAGACTGGCCTTAAGCCATGGATGGTCCATCCTCTCAAGACAAGCAGGCCACACTTGTTTCCCAGTAATTTCAGTGTAGCGGTCTCCAGCTCGTGGTTCGAGCTCATGACCCCGAGCCATCGCACTATTCTGATATTCTTCCGGCCTTAAACCCAGCTTCCTTTCAAACAACTCATCCGGGGTCTTCCATGGATTATCGCCCATGATAATTGCTGCGTCTGATGCTCCAATTCCCTGATTACGCCATTCAAGCCACTCTTCTGTATTCTGCCTAATGCGCACAACTGTAAAAGGGAAAGGGTCATCGTCTTGTGTTGGTTGTGGAGTCGTTAATGAGACCAGCGTTGAGTGTGTTGGAACCGTTTGCTGGAACTTGCAATGGGGACAAGTCACCTGTCCGTCCGCCATTTTTTGAGCGGCGGCTAGATGTTGACCGCAGTTCTCACATGCGAACCGAATGTCCACGCTTTGCATTAGAAACAACAATGGCGGTTGACCGCTACAAAAGCCTCCGTGCGATCGGCGCTGATATTCACTCCTTTGTGTTGCAACCGGAGACTATCACGGACACTGCATCAGTCAAACCAACATAAAACCACGACAGGTTGAATTCTGAAGTCTTGTTGAGAGTTCACATCATCCAACGATTCAGGGCTTCGAGTTCCCATCACGCATCTTGCCCTTTCATTTTCCCTGCAACTTTTCGTTCCGGCTTGCAACTAATAGATAATAACCGGGAACATCCAAACAACGCGTGAGCGACGAACTGAAAACCAACGGCGAACAGAAGCTCTGCCATCTGGCGTGGCACATCACGGCCCACTGCAACCTGGCCTGTGCGCATTGCCTGCGTCGCACGCCAAGCCAGCCCACCACCGACCTGCCGCCCGACCAATGCCGGTTGATTCTCGACTCGTTCCTGCAATTCGCCCGCGAGACCCACCGCGAGGCCGAGGTCGAGTTCACCGGCGGCAACCCGCTCTTGCGCGAAGACCTCCCCGCCCTGCTCGAAACAACCGGCGCCGCCAAACGTGCCGGCCTCGTCAAAAACATCCGCATCCTCGGCAACCCCGAGACGCTGGACGACGCCACCGTGCAACGCCTGCAAGCCGCGGGCGTGGACGATTTTGTGGTGAGCCTGGACGGTCTGGAGGCGGTGAACGACCGGATGCGCGGCCCCGGCTCGTTCCGCGCCGGCCTGCGCGGGATTCGCGCGCTGGTCAAGAGCGGCATTCCCACCAGCGTCAAGTTCACGCTCGTCCGCGACAACGCCCATCAGGTGGCTGACGTCTTCAAGCTCGTCATCGAGGAAGGCGCCCGCCATTTCGGTGTCGGTCCTCTCATCCTCGCCGGCGGCGGTTGGACCGAGCGGCATCGGGCGCTGACGAATCTGGAATATCGCCAGGTGCTGCTGGACATGCTGCACTTCTTCGAGGACGCCGGCGAACGGTTTGCCGCCGCCCGGCGCGCCTTCCTCGCCCACAACCGGCTCTACGCGCTCCTGTTCCAGGAACTGGGCCGGTCAGACGAATACCGCAAGCTCGCGCCCGGTCACCACGGTCCTTTCGGCATGCCGCGCGGCCGGTCCAACGTGCTCTTTGTTGTCTGGTCGGATGGCGAGGTCGTCCTCCGGCGCGAAATGGCGCGCCAGGGACGTGCCCCGCAACAGTCCTTCCGCGAGATTTACGAGAATTCGCCGCTGCTGCACCTGTTCGAGGACGGCGCCCGGATTCGGGAGCTGGCGCGGGCGCATCAGCGCGATTCCATCCAATGCAGTTCATGCCCCGTCGCCGATGTCTGCCTGCCGGGAGTCGTCGGCACCTTTGGCACCCAATTGTTGTTTGCATCCAACCGGCATTGCTGGAGACTGACGGCAAACGCGTGAGCATCGGAAAAACCATCGTCGAGGAACTGGGATTGCGGCGCAGCATCGTCGGGATGCTGGTGATGGTTGTGCTGGTCGGCATGGGCGAGCGCATGGGCGAACGCTTCCTGCCCGTCTATCTGATCTCGCTCGGCAGCGGGATGCTCTGGCCCGGCTTCCTGAACGCGCTGAACAACCTGTTGTCCGCGCTCTATTCATTCCCCGGCGGATGGCTGGCCGACCGCGTGGGCGTCAAACGCTCGATGCTGATTTTCAACCTGCTGGCGATGACCGGCTTCCTGATGGTGGCCATCATCCCGCGATGGGAGGCCGTCGTGGCAGGCTCCTGTCTTTTTCTCTCCTGGACGGCCATCTCCCTGCCGGGAACGATGTCGCTGGTCTCCAAGACCCTGCCGAAGCAGAAGCATGTCACCGGGATTTCGATGCATTCCCTGATCCGGCGTCTGCCAATGGCGCTCGGCCCCATCGTGGGCGGCATCTTCATTGATGTCTGGGGATCGGTCACCGGCGTGCGGCTGGCGTTTGTGGCCGCCACAGTGATGGCGCTGGTGGCGCTGGTCATGCAGCAAATCCTGATCGAGGAGACTGGCACCCACGCCCCGCCCGAAGACCTCGCGACCACTCCCATCCGCCTGTTGCGCGGCTTCACGCCCGCGCTGAAACAGTTGCTCGTGGCCGACATTCTGGTCCGGTTCTGCGAACAAATCCCCTACGCCTACGTGGTGCTCTGGTGCGTGCAGGGAAACGGTCATGGCGGCGTCACCGCCACGCAATTCGGCCTGCTGACCGCCATCGAGATGGCCACGGCCGTGGTCTGTTACCTGCCGGTGGCGCGGTTCGCGGACAAGGGCGTGAAGAAACCGTTCATCGTCATCACGTTCCTCAACTTCACCCTCTTCCCGTTGATGCTGTTCTTCTGCCGGTCGTTCGAGTGGCTCGTACTGGCGTTCATTCTCCGCGGGTTGAAGGAATTCGGCGAGCCCACCCGGAAATCCCTCATCATGGACCTCGCTCCCGAAGGCCGGAAGGCGGCAGGGTTCGGCACGTACTATCTGTGCCGCGACGTCATCGTGTCGCTCTCGGCCCTGGCCGGGGCGTACCTCTGGTCCATGTCGCCCGCAGCGAATCTGTTTACCGCCACGGCATTCGGTGCCGCCGGGACCCTGTGGTTTGCCCTCCGCGGGTCCGACCTGACGGTGCTCCCCAAGGGCGAACCGCCGAAGGCATCCGCCTGATTCCCTTCAGCCCCGGCTCGCCGCCCAGCGCGCGGCAGCTTACCTTTTCACGCCAAACATGAAGGTGAACCACTCCGGCTTCATGCCGGCCATCGGTCCCTTGAGCTTCTCCAGTTCGGCGGCGGGACCATGCACCTCGCATCGGACGAGGTCGGCCAGCTTGGACAACGGCGCCAGAAGCGCCCCAACGTTGTCGAAGTGCTCCAGGAACCCCGCGGCGCCCACGTAGGCCTCGCGACAGAAGACAATTTCCCCGTTGATGGTGAAGTCGTAGTAGAGGTTGTTCTTCTCGGACGCCACCTTTTCGACAAACACCGCCAGCGCGGCTTTGAACTCCTCCATTTTGCCGGGACGGACCTTGAAATAGGGATGAATGCTGACAACGTTGGCGGGCTGGCTCATGACTTGGGGCTCCTTTGTTCGATTGCTGTTTCAGTCACCACAAAGGAATTCACTACCACGCCGGGCGGCGGCTCGACAAGCCTGACGCCGCGATTTTATTCCGTCTTCTTCAACTCCTGCAGGGCCCGCAGGGCTTCCTGGACAAGCTGTTCGCCCGCGCCGGGGAGAAACGGCGTGGTCTTGATCTCGTAACCGCCCTCGTCGTAGCTCGACCGGATCGGCACGTAGCCCCCCGTCCCGTTGCAGTGCGTGAAGACCAGCGTGTGCGGGAACGGCGAACCGGCCTTGATCGCCTGTCCCAGTTCGTTGAACACCTCGCCACCGAGGCCCACGAACGCCACGTCACCCACGTGCGCAACCGTGAGATGGAATGGGGAATACTTGTCGGCCTTCGCCTGTGACGGGTCGGCCGGCTTGCGCGGCAGGTCAAGCGTCTTCATGGCCGACCGGATCGGCCCCGTCACGTCGGCTTTCTGGATGGCGTCGGCCACGTTCACCACCTCCTCGCCCAGCAACGTGCCGAGCAACACCGGTTCAGGAATCCAGCCATTGGCCGTCTTGAACTCCGGCAAGACGCGGCACCAGGGATCGATGTTGCCCGAGGCGCCTGCAAATGCCGGCGCAACCACGCCGCCGCCGAGATGTTTCTCAATGAACTGCTCGGCCAGACCGTGAACGTCGCCACTGATGAGCATGTTCCTTGGCCCGAGCGACGTGCTGTGCGTGGCAAAATCGAACAGCACGGCGGCCAGTTCGTTCCTGTCCGCGCGCACGATGCGCAACACCTGCACCTCGCGATCGATCGGGATGTCGGGATTCCGGCCCAGGCGGATTTGCCGCTGGCCGGCCTTGTCCAGCACCACCTCCCGGCGGTTGGTGCCGACCGGCGAGGCCCCGGTCCCAAAGCCGATGGTCACCGGCGCCATGTGGAGCATCGCCTCGCTGACCACGTCCACCAGCCGCTGCTTCAGCCACGCCGTGTATTCGATGTTGTTCGGATGCACCTCGGAGCCCTCGAGGCCCGGGGTCGGCGCGCTGTGCGTGTGAATGGCGCACAGGAAGAGCGACGACGGACTGATCCGGCACTTTTCGATGATGGCCTGCCGGATGGCATCGGCCGTCCCGTTGTAGAAACCCAAAATATCCGTCGAGACCAGCACCAGCCGCTGGCCGGCATAGCCGAACACCACCGCCCGCGCCGAAAGCGGGTCGTGGACGCCCTGCGAAAGCTCCTTCCGCCCGCCATACCCCGCCAGCATCACGGGCTGCTTCGGCGTGATGTCCACCGTCGCCACGCCCGCGAGCAGCGTGTCATCCACCCTCGCTGGCAAGTCCGTCGCGAATAGCAAAGTACAAACACAACCCAGCAGCGTGAGAAACCGGGAAGAAACCCAACTCATGGGAACGTTGGTCGTGTTCATGACCAGAGGATAGACCGTTGTGGTCCGGCTAGCAAGATTGCTGGCGTTCACCGGAGCGTTGCCTTAATCTGGCCGCATGAACAACACCTCTTCCAGCCTCCGTCGCAGAGACTTCCTTTCCATCCTGGGCACCGCGGGTGCCTTCTCCATTTTGGGCGGCACCACCGCTCCCCTCGCCCAGGCCGAACCCCGCAAGGGCCGTTTGCGCCAGGGCGTGTGCCTCGGCGTGTTCGGCGGCGCGAAACTCGACTTCGAAGGCAAGTGCCGCGAAGCCGCGCGCCTCGGCGCCGTTGCGGTGGATCTCCAAGGACCCGAACAATTCCCCATCCTGAAGAAATACGGCTTGATCCCGACGGAGGTCCGCGGCGCCTGCAGCATCAAGAAGGGCATCAATGACAAGACGCTGCATACGGAGATCGATGGCCGGCTGCGCGAGCTGATCAACGCCGCTGCCGAAGCCGGTGCGCCGAACGTCATCATCCTCGCCGGCGACCGTCAGGGCATTACCGACGAGCAGGGCATGGACAATTGCCTCCTGTTCCTCAACAACGTCAAGAAGCTCGCCGAAGACAAGGGCGTGACGATCTCCATGGAGTTGCTCAACAGCAAGGTCAACCACCCCGGCTACATGTGCGACAAGACCGCCTGGGGCGTTGAGTTGTGCAAGCGCGTGAATTCGCCCCGTTTCAAGCTACTCTACGACATCTATCACATGCAGATCATGGAAGGTGACGTCATCCGCACCATTCAGCAAAGCATCCAGTACTTCGACCACTTCCACACCGCCGGCAACCCCGGCCGCCACGAGTTCGACGATTCGCAGGAGCTGAACTACAAGGGCATCTGCAAGGCCATCGCCGACCTCGGGTACAAGGGCATCATCTCCCACGAGTATTCGCCGTCCAAGGGCAAGGACCCGATTGCGACGCTCGAGGCGATGATGCGCATTTGCGAGGTGTAGGCCCCGCATCCAATTCAAACCCAGTGGAAGCAACGCCGCCGCCACGGTCCGGTCCGGCTGTGACGCAAGACGCGACGACGGCATGGAGGTAGTGTGCATGAACAAGCTGCGTTGGGTCGTCTGGATCGCCGCAATGACCGGAATCGTCGCGGCACACGCCGGTGAACCCGCCACGGATTCACTGAAGCTCATTCCGCCGTGGACGCCTGTCGTCGCGAAAGCCGGCAAAGCGGGCGTGGAGGTCGGGGTCTGGGGCCGCACACAGAAGTTCACCCACCGCGCACTCCCCTCCTCCATCGTCACGGCCGGCGAGGAAATCCTCGCCGCA
>CAZAAF010000081.1:0-2524 GCA_964482575.1 uncultured Verrucomicrobiota bacterium
CTGGTGCGGTTTCACCCCGATTGCCGATATGATCGAGGCGGGGGACTTCATCCGCGTGCCCGCCCCGAAACCGGGGCGCCTGCGGTCGGACGCCCGCGAGCTGCGCGTGTCCTCGGTCAACAATGCAACCCTGCTCCCGGCGGCCGGCGGCGGTTTCGATGCGCGCCTGCCGTTCCTGCCCGCGAACGCAGGCGGATTCCGGCCGTTGTGCGTGCCGGTGACGGTGGGCGGGTTGAGCCCCCGGATGTTTGAGTGGTTGCGCTCGGAGTTTGCCGCGCATGGATTGGGCGACCGCCTGTTGCCGGTGGCGGGCGGTGGCGGTGATGAGGAGAAACCGTTGAACACGCCGTTCGAGCCGGGCGCGCCGGTGGCCGGCGTGCTGGCGTCGGGCGACATCCATATGGCGGGCACGGGCACGTTGACGTGGCGGCGCGGCAACCGCGTGCTGGCGTTCGGCCATCCCTTCTTCCAGAACGGCACGCTGACCATGCCGATGGCCCGCGCCGAGATTGTGGCCACGATCAGCAGCTACCTGATGCCGCACAAGATTTCCAACACCCGGCAGATCGTCGGCACCATCCATGAGGACCGGCTGACGGCCATCGCGGGGGAGATCGGGGCGCCGCCCCCGATGTCCGACATGAACATCCGGCTGCACGGTTCGCGCGGCGAACGGAAGTTCCACAGCCGGCTTTACCTGCACGAGGACCTCATGCCGACGATTGCCGCGTCGTGCGTCGGGCAGGTGCTGATGGATACGATGGATTACTCCCGCGAGTTCTCGCTGACGATGCAGGGCGAGATCCGGCTGAAGAACCACGGGCCGGTTCGCGTGCAGGATTTCTACTCCGGCAACGACCCGGCCGATCACATGCGCGTCATCCGTGATATGGCCCGGGTGTTGAACGAGTTGTTCGACAATCCCTTTGAACGGCCGCAGATCGATCGCGTGGAGGTGGAGATGACGCTTGATGAGCACCAGCGCACACTCCGGCTGGGCGACGTGTACATCGATCGCGACAAGGCCAAGCCGGGCGAGCGCGTGACGCTCCGCGCAATGTTGAAGCCGTGGCGCGGCGGCCCGCGCGTGGCGGCGATGGAGTTCACAGTCCCGGAGAACGTCCGGTCCGGCGAACTCGAGATTCTCGTGGGCGATGCGGCGGCGGCCGACGCGCTGGATGGCAGAAGCGGGCGCATCCGGGTGGAACATCCCCAGAACCTGGATCAACTGGTGAATGTGCTCAATCTGCGGCGGACGCAGAATGCGCTCTACCTGCGCGTCACGCGCAAGGCGGACGGCATGGCCGTGGCCGACCAGCGGATGCCGGCGCTGCCGCCGTCGACGATGCAACTTTACGATTCAAGCCGCACCTTCCTGGATGCCACGCGGCTTGAGCGGACGGATGTGGCGGAACAGCGGCTGGCGCAGGAGGGTGTGGTGCGTGGCAGCCAGACGTTGAAACTGAGAATCGAGTAAACCGGGTTGCGCATGAAGCTCTTGTTCATTCCGTGGGTCGCGTGGGCCGCCGCCAGTGTTGCGCTGGCGGTGGAAACGCAGAAATTTTCCAAGGAGACGTACGACGACTATGCCAAGGGCGAGGCCCGCGGCGTTTCCGTTACCGAGAAGGGCGAGCTTCGGCTGGCCCCCGCCGTGAAAAAGACCTGCAACGTGCCGCTGCCGATCCTCTGGACGGCGGCGCGCGATTCGAAGGGCACGGTGTATCTCGGCGGCGGCGAGGGCAAGGTGTGGCGCGTCGGCACGGACGGGAAGTCATCGGTTTTCTTCACGGCGAAAGAGGTGGAGATTCACGCGCTGGCGGTGGATGCGAAGGACAATGTCTATGCGGCCAGTTCGCCGAACGGGAAGGTCTATCGCATCACGCCCGACGGCAAGTCGTCCGTCTTCTACGCGTCGCCGGAAAAATATGTCTGGGCGCTGGCGTTCGACAAGGCGGGCAATCTCTTCGTGGCGTGCGGCGGCAAGGCGGCAATCTACAAGGTGGCCCCCTCGGGCGTGTCGGAGAAGTACTTCGCCAGCGATGAGACCAACCTCGTCTCGATGGGCTTCGATGGCCAGGGCAGGTTGCTGGCCGGGTCGGAACCGGGCGGTTATCTCTACCGGTTGGACGGGCCGGGGAAGGGGTTCGTGGTGTATGCGTCGTCGCTGAAGGAGATGAAGGCGCTCGCGACGGATGCGAAGGGGAATATTTATGCGTTGGCCCTGGGGGATGTTGAACAATCCTCGGGCCCTTCGGGCGGCGCCGCGGCGAAGGGCGAGGAGAAGAAGAGTGTCCGCAAGAGCGAGCTGTATCGCGTCCATCCGGACGGCTATACGGAACTGCTGTGGGTGGGCAGGGATACCACGGCCTTTTCACTGGCCGTCGGCGCGGACGGCGTGGCGCTGGTCGGCACCAACGGGGTGCGCACGCTGCGCGTCGAGCTGCGCGCCGAATCGGACTATGAGGGCGTCCTCGCGTTCCTGCAGGCGCTGGAGCGCGGCGGCAAGATCGTCCGCGTCGACCGG
>CAZAAF010000081.1:2534-4986 GCA_964482575.1 uncultured Verrucomicrobiota bacterium
CGCCTTGCTGCCGGCAGCACATGACGGCTGGACGGCCGTGACGAGCAACCTCGGCGCGGTGTGGAGCCTGGTCACGCATCGGGCGACGGAAGGCACCTGGGATAGCGAACCGCTCGATGCGAGGATTTTTTCCGCCTGGGGTCTGGCGACGCTGGAGGCCGCCGTTCCCCCAGGAGCGCATGTGACGATGGCCAGCCGCAGCGGAAATACGGCCAAGCCGGAAAAGACCTGGAGCGATTGGGTGGACGCGGACGCTAAAGGGAAGGAATTCGCGTTGAAGAGCCCGGCGGCGCGCTATCTGCAGGTGCGCATCAAGCTTGGCGCCGGGGACGCCGCGCATGGGCCGGCGGTCAGCCGACTGTCGGTGTATTACACGCAACGCAACCTCCCGCCGATTTTCGGCCGGTTGACCGTCCACGAGCCGGGTTCCGGTCTGCAAAAGGTGACCCAGCCCGAGCCGCCGATGATTGGCACGCTCGACAGCATGGTCTCGTCCAGCTCGCGCCGGGACCCGATGGATGCGGCGCGGCGCCAGCGCGTGCAGGTGGTCAACCAGCCCGGCATGCGCTCGGCCTCATGGACGGTCGGCGATTACAACTTCGACCCGTTGACCTTCGATGTGTACCTGCGCGCCGAGGGTGAGAAGACCTGGAAAATGCTCGAGGAAAAGAGCAGCGATGTGTTTTACACGTTCGACACGCGGTCGTTCCCCGACGGGTATTACCGGCTGAAGGTGGTGGCCACCGACGCCTCCGGCAATCCGCCCGGCAAGGGATTGTCGGCGGGCATCGAGAGTGCCGCGTTTGCCGTGGACAACACGCCGCCGGCCATTGCCATCCACAACGCGGCGACCGCCAACGACGGGGTGTTGACCGTGAAGTTTACCGTGACTGATGCGCTGACGCCGATTGCGGAGGTGGAGGTTTCCGCCAACGGCCGCGACTGGTTCCCAGCGCAGCCGGATCGGGCGCAGGTTGGCGCGCGCTCGCAGGATTTCACCGTCCGTCTGCCCGGCACCAAGTCCGCCTTCATTCGCGCCCGCGATGAGGCCGGAAATCTCGGGGCGGCCCGGGCGATGGGAAGATAAGCGCAAGCACACTAACGACTCAGAACATGATTTTGTCGTTCAGGAACTAATACGCTGTGCCTGTCGTGCAGGACTGCTTACTTGAACATCAGAATCTTTGCATCGGGATTTCGAGCTTTAGTTTTGCTGGCCTCATTCAGCATCGCGATGAAGTAGACATAGTCGGTCTTCTTGTTGTTTGGAAAACGGACAGGCTGATAAAGCTGAAGACTCACCCCATCCGTTGTCTCTATAGTGAACTCAAAGACCTTGGTTGTGTCACCTTGTTGATACAACCAAGGTTCTGATTGTTCCGAGACGGGAAGCGGTTTGGTCATTCCGATCCAGCTATGGGTTGTTGCGTCGTGCTTGTTGGTATCGATTTCGACAGCACGGGGCGTTTCAGTAACGTCACGAATCCTCACGGACCTAAGAGCAGGTCCCAGCTCGGAAACCTTGAATACCCAGAGGAGATGCGCTCGAGAATCC
The DNA here is from genome assembly GCA_964482575.1 of uncultured Verrucomicrobiota bacterium. Taxonomy (GTDB): domain Bacteria; phylum Verrucomicrobiota; class Verrucomicrobiia; order CAIQCK01; family CAIQCK01; genus CAIQCK01. Next base: position 4,090 of record CAZAAF010000081.1, read on the forward strand.
GTCTTGCCCGGTTTGATTGTGCAGCCAGCGTATTCCACACGAGCAATCGCATTGGTCGCAGGCATGGGCAAGCCATCACGGTAGGGATGGTTGATTGTCCGGCCATCACCCAGTGTCACGTTCTGCATGACGGCCCCACAGCCACAGCCAAGTGAAACAATGAACAAAAGGAATGGCGTGAATACTGATTTCCTCTTCATGTTTATCCAATCTACTAGAGATGATTCACCCAAACTTGCACCAGACGACATGGGTGCGTCTTTCACACAGGTAGTATGTCTGACAGTGGTAAGAGCCTGTCGTATGGCAAAGCACCTTCTGCGCTGGCCATGATAATCCTTGTGTCCACCTCGACGAGAATTGTCCTCACTGAGATAGCTGAGGACAAGCAAATTTTATCAGCGCACCACACCCGGTGGCGCGTCACACAATCTCCACCGGGCACTGGGGCAGGCTCTCGATGAACGCGCGCCCGTAGCGCTTGGTGAGGACGCGGTTGTCCAGGATCGCAACAATCCCCGTGTCGGTCTTGCTGCGGATGAGGCGGCCGACGCCCTGGCGCAGTTTCAGGATGGCTTCCGGCAGCGAGTACTCCATGAACGCGTTGCCGCCGCGGGCTTCGATGGATTCCAGCCGTGCCTCGGTCAACGGGTGGTCCGGCACGGCGAAGGGCAGACGGGTGATGATGACATTGGAGAGCGCCTCGCCGGGCACGTCCACGCCCTGCCAGAAACTGTCGGTGCCGAACAGCACGGAGTTCACGTCCTCCTTGAACCGTTTCTCGTAGGCATCCTTGTACGCAGCCAGGACCTTCTTCTGGGGATTATCGGCGGGAAGCGAATCCACCGCCAGCAGCCGGCCGCAGGGGAAGATCGTCCCCTCGGCCGCCGCGCCGGC
>CAZAAF010000081.1:4996-12149 GCA_964482575.1 uncultured Verrucomicrobiota bacterium
ACGAGGCACTGGAGGCCCGAGGATGTGAAGAACATCTCCAGGTCATCCGCGACGTCGCGCAACAATTTGTAGCTCGTGAATAACACGAACGCCTTGCCGTGGGTCAGCTTCACAAAGTGCCGCACCCATTTGCCGACGGCCTCGCGATAATCGGGCGAATTCGGGTCGGGCATCTCCTTCGGCACATAGAGTTTCATCTGCTGCTCGTAGTCGAACGGCGAGCCGACCGCCAGTGCCTCGGCGGCCTCGCCGCCGACGCGCTTGAGGAAATAGTCGAGCCGATTTTGGACGGCCAGCGTGGCGCTGGTCATGATTACCGACGGGAACGCCGCGAAGAGCAGCTCGCGCAAATCCTCGCTCACGTCCACGGGGGCGGCGCGCAGTTCCACCTGCGGCTGGCGGCGGCCGGAACGCTCAACCCAATAAACATGCTCGGGTGACGCCTGGCCCAGGAACGCGCCGAGCGACTTTCGGGTGTCATTGACACGGCGGACCATCTCGCGCAATTCATCGCGATTCTCGTCGTCCTCGGCCAGCGCCTTGCCAATCTCCACGAGCCGGTCCCGTAACGCGACCAGCGGGGTGTCGAGCGAGTTCCGCACAAGGTCGGGCTGGCGGACACGGATGGCGCTCGCGTTCGGTTTCCACTGGACGGCGTCATCCACGGAGCGGAAAAAGTCATCGCTGCAATGGAGCACATCGTCCACGGCGCGGACGGCCTCGCCGGCCTTCTTGAAGAGCGAGAGCAGGCCCTTTTCGGTCTTCGGATTCCACAGCCGGTGCAGGGTCCAGCGCAGGCCGGTTTCCGAGAGGCCGATGCCAATGTGGTCGGCGGCGACGGATTCGACCGTATGCGCCTCGTCGAGGATGACAAACTCGAACTCCGGCAGCAGGACACCTTCGCTTTCCTCGCTCTCGGCCCGCAGCGCGATCTCCGAGAAGAACAGGTGGTGATTGACCACGAGCACGTCCGCGGTGCGCATCCGGCGGCGCGCCTCCTGATAGAAACACTTGCAGTCCTTCTCGCACTTCTGGGTGGAACAAAGGCCGCGCTCCGAGCAGACCTGGGCCCAGACATTCGGGTCGGGCTCGATGTCGAAGTCCGAGCGGCTGCCGTCCTTGGTGGTGGCGGCCCACTTGGCAATGCGGTGCAACTCGGCCTGCTCGGTTGATAGAAACAGGCTGTCGGCGGCGCGCAGGGCTTTCTGGAGACGGCAGGGACAAAGATAGTTGGCGCGGCCCTTGACCAGCGCGGCGGTGAACGGCACCGGCAGGAGTCTGGCCAGGGCCGGGATATCCTTGCCCATGATCTGCTCCTGGAGGTTGATCGTGTAGGTGGAGATCACCGCGCGGCGCTTGTTCTCGACCGCGTGCAGGATGGCGGGCGCGAGATAGGCGAAGCTCTTGCCCACGCCGGTACCGGCCTCGACAGCGAGGTGGCGACGGCCGGCAAGGGCGTTGGCCACGGCTTCGGCCATCCGCAGTTGTTGCGGCCGGAACTCGAACGCCTGTCCGGCACCGCCCGATGACGCCAGCGAGCCGCCGGGGCCGAAATAATCGGCCATCTTCGCAGCCAGCGCGCCGTTCGGGACAAAATTTGCAGGTGCAATCATCGCATCACATTTAGCACACGGCGCGATGAATTGCGGCAAAGACTTGGGTGCCGGCTATTGTGAATGGCGGTTACCCGCTTTTTGCAGATCGGGAGGAGTCTAGTTGGAGTGTTCCCGGGTACCGGAGGCCGGTTCCAGCACGTTCGGCAGGGCGGGAAGGTGTTCTACTGCGGGTGAGGGTGTGCCGCGTTTGCCCTCGTCAGCCACCCGGGCACTGTCGAGCCGGATCAATTCCTGCTTGAAGAGCGGATTATGGGGAAACTCCTGCCTGAGTCCGATGAGCAGTTCCCGGGTCCGGGGTTTGTCCTGTTCGCGGGCATACGCGATGGCCAGCAACACCCGCGCAAAGGGCGCAAGGAATCGCCCGTCCCTGGCCGCGAGTTTCAATTCCGACAGGCCTTTCTCCTTGTCGGCGGTGTAGCCGCCAATCTCCAGCAGCCAGCGCACAGGCGCGGCCAGCGTGCCCACGATGTACTTGGCGACGCCGGTGGAGACATACGCATCGTGACAGTCGGGATCGAGGGCCAGCAGCCGTTCGGCCCATTCGGATGCCTGTTTGCCATGGGCGAGGGCGGGCAGGTTGTGCTTTTCAACCAGCGCCGCGTAATCGGCGCGCAACCCACTGGTCAGCGTCAGGGCAAAAAGCGCATGAGTATCTTTCTCGTCACGGTCCAACTGCGTCCGCGCCATGGTTTCAGTTCGCTTCAACGCGGTTTGGAAGCGCTGGTGGAATGCAGGATCGGGCGGAAGCTTGCGACGGGCCAGAAAAGCCGCGTCATCCGTGAAGAATTGCGACTCCAAAACGCCCAGGCGGTGAAACTCGGCAAACAACAGGCCGGTGGCGACCGCGACCTGCCCGCGCGGGTCCTCCGGGTTCGATACTTGATAGAGGGCGAACGCTTTTTGCGCCCCGGCGAAATCGAGGTCGTAGAGTTGATGGAAGCCGCCCGCCAGGGCTTCGTCACCCGCCGGGATTTGTGCGGAAAGAGGATGTGCAAAGAGGACAAAGGCAGCCATGGCTGAAAACAGCCAGTGCCTTGAGCGCGCATAATGCAGGACGGCAGTTGTCATCATGTCAGTGCCGGGTGGTCCATACCGACCGCTGCTACTTATGAAATCGGATCAAACCGGCCGGAACTTTAGCCTTGGCTGCCAGTTGAAACCGGGTGTTCAGTCGCGCACACGATAATTCCGCGGCGTCCGGCCGAACTGGTGTTGGAAACAGGTGGCGAAGTACTGGCTGGACCCAAAACCGCAGTCCAAGGCGATGGTGGTGATGGGCGCGTCCGGCTCGGCGCGCAACCGCCGGGCGGCGTGTTGAAGCCGGCAGCGGCTGAGGTGGTCGCTGGGGCTCTGGTTGGTGATCTGCCGGCAGTATTGCGCAAATGCTGTCGTGCCCATCGCGCATTCCTCCGCCATGGTGGAGAGCGTCCACGGTTGCGAGGCATGGACGGCATCCCCGCGAAGCCGCTGCAGGAACAGTTCGACGCTGCGGCGGCGCGAGGTCAGGTGCGGGTCTTCGCGGCGGCATTGTTGCTGGAGCGCGCCCAGCAGGCTCAGGAGCAGGTGATTGATGTGGATGATGATGCGCGAGACCTCGACGTGACGCCGGGCGCCCTCCACGCACTCGGCCAGTTCGCGAAACGCATGATGGATGTCCGGCGTGCTGCGCCAGACCGGGGGCTCGTTGTGGGGCCTGGAGATCTTCGGCCGCGAGAACAACCCAGGGCGGCCAGTGCCATGGCTGGTTCGGACGCCGCACGCCCACGTCGAGGATCAGCCAGTGCAGACGGCCCGGTCCGATTTCCGGATCGCCGAGGCAGTGGAGTTGCCAGGGGCGCGTGACGGTGACCGCCCCGGGACGGAGGGAGTGACGGTGGTCGTCCACAAGGAAGGTGACATGGCCGGTTTCGAGAAAGACGATTTCGATGCCCTCGTTGCGGTGGGGATCGAGTCCCCAGTCCTGTTCGCCGCACGCATCCCAGTATCCAAGACTGCTGAGGCCGGGCAGCATGCGCGCCGGCACCCGGTGGCCCGGGTAGCGCCCGTGCGTGATGGCGTGCAGGCGGATTTTCCCGGATGCCACCGCCTGTTTTTGCGGCGCACAGGAATCGATGGCGTAGCCATGGCGTTGGGTGGGCTCTCGCTTCACGGTGGTGTGTTCAATATTCAACGGCGACGGTAAACGCAAGCTTTCCTGCGCAGGTTTCTGCTAGAACCCATGTTCAATATTCAACGAGAGGATATAGCCATGTTACACCCACCGGATTCAAATGCGTCTCAGGCCCTGCGACGCGGTGTCAATCACGACCCAGGCTTTTGGTGTGCGATGGGCATGGCCGCCCTGGTACTGGCGCTCGGTGGTGAAGTCCCTCTGGGCGCGGCCGAGCCCGGCACGGATGCCGTGGGGCAGGGGCCGTATCGGGCGGAATGGGAATCTCTGAAAGCGCACAAGGACCCCGAGTGGTTTCGCGACGCGAAGTTCGGCATCTACACCCATTGGGGGCCGGTCACGCTCGGGCGCGAAGAAGGGCCGGGCGGCGGCGAGTGGTATGGACGGGAGATGTACCAGACCAACAGTCCCATGTTCCGGTGGCATCAACAGCAGTTTGGCGACCCGCATACCGTGGGCTACAAGGATGTCATTCCGAAGTTCACGGCACCGAAGTTCGATCCCAACAAATGGGCGGCGCTCTTCGCGCGGGCCGGCGCGCGCTTTGCCGGGCCCGTGGCGGTGCACCACGACAATTTCGCGATGTGGAATTCGGAGGTGACGCCCTGGAACTCGGTCAGGATGGGTCCCAAGAGGGACATCACCGGGGAGCTGGCAACGGCATACCGGGCGCAAGGGTTGAAGCTCCTGACCACGTTTCATCATGGGTATGCGTGGCGCTATTTTGAGCCGGCGTTCCGATTCGACGCTGTCGATGGGAAGAACTTCCTGCTTTATACCGAACCGCACGGCACGAACGCCCCGCCTTCGGTCCGCTTTCAGGACCAGTGGCTGGCGATGGTGATGGAATGCGTTCGGAAGTACAAACCGGACATGATCTGGTTCGACTTTGAACTGAAAGAGGTCATCACGCCGGCATACGAGCAGAAGATGTTTGCCGCCTATTACAATTGGGCGGCGGCGCTCCATCGCGAATCCGCAGTAGCACACAAGTTCCGCGAGATTCACCGGTACACCGGCGTTCTGGATTTTGAGCGCGGGCGGGAGGACCGGCTGGTGCCGTATCCCTGGCTGACCGACACCGCCTTGGGCCCCTGGTTCAACCGGAACGCCGACCCGTATCGCAGCACGGAGAACCTGGTTCATGTGCTGGTGGACATCGTGTCCAAGAATGGGTGCTTGTTGCTGAACGTGGGTCCCCAAGCGGACGGCGCCATCCCCGAACGCGCAGAGAAAATGCTGACGGAAGTGGGTGACTGGCTGAAGGTCAATGGCGAGGCCATCTACGGCACGCGACCGTGGGCGATCTTTGGCGAGGGGCCGACCCGCGACAAGAAGGGGGGCGGTTTCAGTGAGCGGGTGGACAGGAAATTCACGCCCGCCGACATCCGGTTCACGCAATCGAAGGACGGGGGCACGTTGTATGCGATTGCCCTGGGATGGCCCGCGGATGGCACGCTCCGGATCAAATCCCTCGCGGCGGCTGCGGGTGAAATCGCGGACGTTCGGTTGCTGGGCAGCGGGAAGATGGTGAAATGGCGGCAGACGGGCGAGGGACTGGAAGTCGGCCTGCCGGCGCAGAAGTCCTGTGCGTTTGCGTGTGCGCTGAAGATAGTTGGCAAGGGCCTCAAACCCGTTCAAAGTCAGGCGCCATGAGGATACTGAATTCCTGTCTGACTTTCTTTTTCGCCATCTGGTTTGTGGGCTGCGCAGCGTCGCAACCGCCCGAGCGCCACGCCTGGATCACCGGCTTGAAGCCGGACATGGCGGTGCGTTACCGGGATCTGCATGCGCATCCGTGGCCGACCGTGAACCAGACGTTGAAGGACCTGCATATCCAGAACTTTTCGATTCACCAGTGCGAAATCGACGGCAAGGTTTACCTCTTTGCGTATCTGGAATACACGGGGACGGACTTCGCCGGCGACATGAAGAGAATGGCGGCTGACCCGGAAACGCAGCGTTGGTGGAAGCAGACCGACCCGTGCCAGATTCCGCTTCCTGACGCGGCGGCCAAGGGGAAAATCTGGAGCGATCTGAACGAGTTGTATTACCTGCGATGAACATGACCTCCCGCGAGCGGGTCCTGGCCGCTTTTGCACATGAAACACCCGACCGCGTGCCGCGGTGGTGCGGGGCATCGCCGGAATTCACTGCCAAGGCAAAACAGCAACTGGGCATGGCGGACACGGAACAACTCTTCGTTCGTTTCGGTGATGATTTCCGGCGGGTGTTTGCCCGCTACGCCGGTCCCCGGGAGTTCAGCCCGGATGCCGGCCTCCCGGAGGGCGTGACGTCGCGCACGATATTTGGTGTGGAGCGGCACGGCCACGGTTACGGCCAGCCGACAAGTCATCCGCTGGCGGAGGCGACCTTGCAGCAGATTCACGATTATCGCTGGCCCGACCCGACGTGGATGGATGTCTCGGGCATCCGCGGGGAAGCACTGGCCTGGGGTCGGCGCTACGCGATTCTGGGAGGCGATTGGTCGCCCTTCTGGCACGACGCCATCGACTTGTTGGGGATGGAGAATCTGTACCTGAAGATGTTCGATGCGCCGGAACTGGTGGATGCCGTTCTCAAGCACGTTGTGGATTTCTACGCCGAGGTGAGCCGGCGTATTTTTGATGCGGCCGCCGATGCACTGGACGTGTTTTTCATCGGAAACGATTTTGGCGGCCAGACCGGGCCCTTGCTCAGTCCAGCACAGTTCGACCGGTTCATGCTGCCGCATCTGAAACAGTTGATCGACCTCGGCCATGCGTACCGGCTCAAGGTGCAGTTGCACTGCTGCGGCGGGTTTGAGCCGTTGATGCCTGCAATGATTGGTGCGGGGTTGGACGGTTTACATGCCATCCAGCCGTGTTGTGGCGGCATGGACCTTGCAGTGTTGAAGGCGAAATACGGCGGACGGATTCTTTTCAACGGCGCGATTGATTCGCATCACGTGCTGATTGACGGCACCCCCGCGTCGGTTCGCGAGCGGACACGCGAGGTGCTGGCCGTCATGATGCCGGGCGGTGGTTACATCGCCGGGGCGAGCCACGATTATATCCTCGAGGAAACACCGGTGGAGAATGTCGTGGCCATGTTTGACGCGGTGGGGGAGTTCGGGGTGTACCGGCGGCAGGGAGGATGACCATGGATACTTCCGTGAAATTTGGTGCAGTGGACCTGGCGGTGCTGGTCCTGTACCTGGTGGGCGTGGTGGCGTTTGGCCTCTACATGGGCTGGCGGCAACGGCAACGCTCGCGCACGGGGGAAGGGTACTTTCTTGCGGGGCATTCGTTGAGCTGGCTGACCATTGGCCTGGCGCTGTTCTCGACGAACATCTCCGCGCTGCACCTTGTCTCGCTGGCGCAGCAGG
>CAZAAF010000082.1:0-12114 GCA_964482575.1 uncultured Verrucomicrobiota bacterium
CCCCAAGGTGTGCGACAGCGCCGACGAGTGTTCCGACGGCGTGGACGCCGTGGCCATTCCCGACGACGGCTCCGGCGAGCACTGGAAGTACGCGCTCACCCCGTTGCGCAAGGGCATCCCGACGTTTTGCGACAAGCCGCTGGCGATGACCGCCAAGCAGGCGAAGGAGGTTGCCGCGGTCGTGCGCAAGACCGGCACGCCGTTCATGTCGGCCAGCTCGCTGCGGTTCGTGCCGGACGTGCTCGCACTGGCGAAGGAAGCGCCGTCACTGGGCGACATCCATCTCGACTCGACCATCTGCGGCAACGAACTGGTGTATTACGGCATTCACGCGTTGGAGATGGCCTATGCGGTCCTGGGCCGCGGCGCGGTGTCGTGCCTCAACGTCGGCCAGCCGGGCCGGAACATCGTCCGCGTCCGGTTCGAAAACGGCCGCGACCTGATGCTGATGGTGGCCGAGAAGGAGTGGATGCGCGCCGGCTACCAGATCAATCTCTACGGCACGAAGGGCTGGAAGACGCTGACGCCGAATCTGGCCGACCTGTACTGGTATCTGTTGCAGAAGTTCATCGACCTCGTGCGCACGAAGAAGGAGATCGTGCCCGTCGAGGAGGAAGTCGAGGTCATCGCGGTGCTCGAGGCCGGCAAACGGTCGCTGGCCGAGAAACGCGAAGTGACCCTCGCCGAGGTGTTGAAGTAGCCTTTCGTCAGGAACCCATGGAGACCGGTTTTTCAAAGTGAACGCACCCTTGAAACCCTGAGGAGCCATCAACCGTATGAATACTGAATCATCCCCCACGTCGAAGACCCCCGATCTTTCCCGCCGCGAATTCCTGAAACGGAGCGGCACCACCGTCGCCGCCACCGCGCTCGCGGGCGTGACCGTGCCCCACGTGCACGCCGCGGGCACCAACGCCATCAAGCTCGCGTTGATCGGCTGCGGCGGACGCGGCAGCGGCGCGGCGGCCAACGCGCTCGAATCCGCCAACGGCCCCGCCAAGCTGGTCGTGATGGCCGACCTCTTTGAGGACCGGCTGAAGCGGTCGCACAAGGCGTTGCACGACAAGTTCGGCGACAATGTGGATGTGCCGGCCGACCGGCAGTTCATCGGGTTCGACGCCTACAAGAAGGCGATCGACTGCCTGCGGCCGGGCGACGTGGCGATGCTGACCGGCTACGCGGGCTTCCGCCCGGGACAACTGGAGTATGCCGTCGAGAAGGGCATCAACGTGTTCATGGAGAAGTCGTTCGCCACCGATCCGCCGGCGGTGCGGCGCGTCATCGCCGCGGCCGAGGCGGCCGACAAGAAGAACGTCAAGATCGCCGCGGGCCTCCAGTGCCGCCATTCCCGCAACCGGCAGGAGCTCATCAAGCGCATCCGCGCCGGCGAGATGGGGCAGATCCAGCTCATCCGCGCCTATCGTTGCGAGGGAAGCGGCTGGCTGAAACCGCGGCCCGAGAACATCAAGGACCTGCACTACCAGATCAAGAACTTCACCAAGTTCCTTTGGGTCTCCGGCGGTCTTTGGGCCGAGATGGACATTCACCAGATCGACGAGATCTGCTGGCTCAAGGGCGAGTACCCCGTGGCCGCGCACGGCGTGGGCGGCCGCGTGGCCAATAGCAAGGATTGCAGCCAGAACCTCGACTCGTTCTCGGTGGAGTGGACGTTTGCCGACGGCACGAAGGCCTACGACGTGGTCCGCTACATCCCGAAATGCACCTACATGTTCGATACGTTCGTCCACGGCACCAAGTGCGCCGCGCAGTTCTCCGGGCCGATCCACGCGGGCACCGTCCACACCTACAAGGACCAGCGGTGCGAGAAGGACAACATCGCGTGGGAGGCGGACAAGGAGCCGATCACGCCCTGGCAGGCGGAGTGGGACGACTTCTTCGATTCCATCCGCAACAACAAGCCGCACAACGAGGCCAAGCGCGCGGCGCTGACGAACCTCGCCGACATCATGGGCCGTGCCGCCATCCACATGGGCCGCACGATCACCTGGGACGAGGCGATGAAGTCCGACTTCAAGTTCTGTCCGAACATCGACAACCTCACCGACGACAGCGAGCCGCCGATCAAGGCCGACGCCAACGGCTGCTATCCGGTGCCGATCCCGGGACAGTGGACGGAAATCTGAACGCACGCATCCATCATCAGGAGAACGCCATGAACAAAGTCAGGGTTGCTGTCATCGGTCTGGGTTGGTTCGGGGAGAAACATTGCGAGGCGCTGTCGGGCATCTCGCACGTGGAGCTGTATGCGCTCTGCGACGTGGCCGAGCCGCGGTTGAAGGAGATGGCCAAGACCTTCAACGTCCAGAAAACCTACACGGACTATAACAAGCTCCTCGCCGACCCCAACGTGGACATGGTGAACGTCGTCACCATGTGGGACCAGCACGTTGCGCCGACCGTGGCGGCCCTGAGGGCGGGCAAACACGTGTTCCTGGAAAAACCGATGGCCTCGACCGTCGCCGACTGCCAGAAGATCGTGAAGGCGACGAAGGCGACGTCGAAGTTCTTCACCGTCGGCCACATCTGCCGGTTCAACCCGCGCTATGCCGCCGCCAAGGCCGCCATCGCCGAGGGCAAGATCGGGAAGATCGTCTCCATGTACGCGCGCCGGAACATCCCCGCGTTCGTCGGCCAGTCGGTGCTCCCGAAGATCGGCCCGATCATCGGCGACGGCGTCCACGACACCGACCTGATGCTCTGGTATTCCGGCGCGAAGATCGTGTCGGCCTACGCGCAGTCCGTCAACGTCCGCAAGTTCAAGAACCCCGACCTGGGCTGGACAATGTACCGGTTCGACAGCGGCGCGGTCGGCGTGCTCGAGGACACGTGGTTCCTGCCCAACACGACCTCCTTCCAGATCGACGAGCGCATGGAGATCATCGGCACCGAGGGTTCCATCCACGTCCACGAGACGTATCCGAACTTCTCGGTGTGCGACAAGACCGGCTGGCACTCGCCGGACACGACCTACTGGCCGTTGCTGCACGGCGTGCGGGCCGGGGCGTTGCGCGAGGAACTGAGCTATTTCTCCACGTGCGTCCTCGAGGGCCGCAAGCCGACGGTCATCACCGCGGAGGAATCCGCCGCCGCCGTGCGCGCCTGCCTCGCCGCGGAGAAGTCGGCCGCGACGGGCAAGCTGATGAAGCTGTGACGGGGAGGTGAGGCAAGATCATGATTGGCAAAATCATGATTTTATTCCGAATGGTTTTGCCCAACATGATTTTGCCGAAAACGCGCCACACCGATTGAAAAGACGCTCATGAAAGAATTCCATCATCTCGGTCTGCCCACGGATGACAAACAACCCGGCGAGACGTATGTGCCCGCCAGCAAGGTGTGGGTGACCGACCCGCTCCAGCACAAATACAAGGTCGAGTTCCTCCGCTTCGAGCCGGACTCGCCGGTGAAGGGCGTCGTGCGCGACCAGGCGCATTTCGCGTTTCGCGTGGACAACCTCCAGGCCGCCATCCAGGGGGAGAAGGTTGTGCTCGGGCCGTTCGAGGCCATGCCCGGCCTGACCGTCGTGTTCATCGAGAAAGACGGCGCCGTGTATGAATACATGGAGTTCGCCGCCCAACCCAACGCCACCTCGTGGGGCAAGTAATCCGGAGACACCGATGAGACTGAAACCATTGCCGTCCACCGAATACGCCGGCCGTATCACGCGGCTCCAGGCCGAACTGAAAAAAGCCGGGCTCGACTGCCTCGTCGGCTACAGCAGCGAGAGCGAGACGGGCACCACGCGCTACCTCGCCGGCTTCTGGCCGTTCTTCGATTTCGCCGGCATCATCGTCCCCGCCCGGGGCAGGGCGATGCTCATTACTGGCGGACCGGAATCGTTCGAGTTTGCAAAGAAGTTCTCCACCGCGCCGGACATCCGCATCAACCCGCTCTTCGTCGAGACCAGCGCGCCGGAATGGGTGCCGAAGGTCAAGGGCGAGGGATTCAAGAAGCTGCTGCCGCGCGCCTGCGGCGGCACGCCGAAGCGCATTGGCGTTGCCAACTGGAACATCTTCCCGCGCCCGATCTGGGACGACCTGCGGGCGGCCGCGCCGCGCGCGGAGTTCGTGCCGGCGGACGACCTCATCCTGCGCGTGCAGATGATCAAAACCGAGGCGGAGATTCCCTACATCGCCGAGGCGTATCGCATCACCGAGCAGGCGATGATGGCCGCGTTGCGGGCCGCCAGGCCCGGCAAGCGCGAGTGGGAGCTGGAGGCCGTGGCCCGCTCGAAGATGGTGCTCGCGGGCGCCGAGGGCATGAGCTATCCCGCGTGGGTCTGCTCCGGCCCGACGACGCCGCTGAGCCTCTGCCGCTCCACCGACCGCGCCATCAAGGCGGGCGATCTGGTGCAGTTCACGTTCGGTGCGAAATACATGGGCTACTGCGGCAACATGTGCCGCCCGTTCGCCATCGGCCGGATGCCGAAGGCCGCGCGCAAGCTCGCCGAGGCCGCGCTCGAGGCGATGAACTACGCCATCGCCACCATCCGTCCCGGTGTGCGCGGGTGCGACATGTTCGACGGCTACCACAAGATCCTGTCGCGCTACGGTTACGAGAACTTCACGCTCTACGGTCCGGCGCACGGCACGGGCAGCTCGGAGGTCGAGGGCTTGTGGCTCTCCAAGAGCGCCGACTTCATCATCCAGCCCAACATGCTCTTCAACGTGGACATCTGGCTCAGCGATGGCCAGTACGGCCTGCGCTACGAGGACGGTGTGCTGGTGACCCAGACCGGCCTGCGCGAATTGAACAGCTACCGGCGCGAGGTGATTGTATTGTAGGTGAAGTAGCCGCGTCACTCCGTGACGCGATCATTGCTATTGATAACCGACCGCGTCATGGAGTGGCGCGACTACCTTATGAAGGCCATCACTGCTTCCGCAGTCCGTGCGGCGGTCAACCGCCACGCGGATGACATCGTTGCGTGGACAAAGAAGTTCGTCAGTTTTCCCAGCGAGAACCGTCCGCCCGGCGGCGCCGAGGCGGCGGCGCAGAAGTGGGTTGCCACCGAATGCCGCCGGCAGCAGTGGCAGGTGGATGTCTTCTCGCCCCTCGCCGTGCGCGGCATCCGCCGGCATCCAGCGTGGCTCGAGGGACGCGACTACCCGAAGGACCGCGACAATGTCGTCGCGCGCTGGCGCGGCACGGGTCGGGGAAAGTCCCTCCTCCTCAGCGGCCACTGCGACGTGGCGCCATTCGAGCCGGACAACTGGAAGGTCTGCCGGCCCTACAAGCCCGTCGTGAAGAACGGCCGGCTCTACGGACGCGGCTCCGCCGACATGAAGGGCGGGCTCGCGGCGATGTTCTGGGCCATGCGCATCCTGAAGGAACTCGGCTTCCGGCCCGGCGGCGACATTTTGTTCGAGAGCCTCGTGGACGAGGAATTCGCCGGCGGCAACGGCACGCTCGCCGCGCGCCTGCGCGGCCACAACGCCGGTCTTGCCGTTGTCAGCGAGCCGACGCGCATGGAAGTTTGCCCCGCATGCCTCGGGGCGTTCCTGGGCGACCTGACGCTCACCGGCAAGGGCGGTATGGCGTACATGGGCAAGGCCATCGCCAATCCGATGAACGGCGCCGCGCGCGCCATCGGGTTGTTCCAGGACTGGCAGAAGCGGTGGCGCGCCCAGAACAAGCACCCGCTCTTCGCCGCGCCCGGCAAGGACTTGAACGTCCTGCCATGGCATATCACGACGGACAAGCCTGGCGAATTCACCCAGATGGGGACGCCGCTCATCGCGAAGATCGCGTGGATTGTCTGGTGCCATCCCGGCATGACCGAGCCGGAGTTCTACCGCCGCTTCCGCGCGTTCTGGAAGGAGCACGGCACCAAAGACCTCGCCCTGCAACCGTTCGAGTTGCTCTTGGAGCGCGCCTACCACTACGTGAAACCGTGGGAGACGCCAACCAACAGCGCGGCGGTGAAGACCCTCGTGTCGGCCTTCGAACAGTATCGCGGTGACAAGCCCGGCCTCGGCGGCGCGGCGTTCTCGTGCGACCTGGCCCTTTACGGCGAAGTCGGCCGGATGCCCGCGGTGCTGCTCGGCCCGCGCGGCGATCATCTCCATGCCCCGGACGAATGGGTTGAAATTCAGGACCTGCTCGATCTCACCGGCATCTACGCAACGCTGGCGACGGAGTGGTGCAGCGGGACCGCAGCCTGAGACCGGCAAGGATTCATCGCGACGGCACGGGATCGACGCCGTCCTCCACGACCGGGCCCTGAACGGCCACGATGTTGCTCCACGGGATGACCTGGGCCGTGCGGATCTTCAGTAACGTGCCGTCCTCTGCCGCCCCGGTGCCGGCGAAGCCGATCTCCTTCAGCACGTCCCGCATCATGCCATTCCTCGGCGTGCTGACGAAATCCACATACAAGGTGTCCCGCTTCCGGGCCGCGAGGAAACCGGCCAGGGCTTTGAAGACCGCGTGTTCCACGCGCTTGCCCGCCACCCGGCAGGAGAGGACGAAGTCCTCGATCACCGGTCCCCGGGGCCGCCAACGCAGTGTGAGGCAGCCCACGAGTCCGTAGATGCCGAATTTGTCCTCGCAGGCCACCGCCAGCGTCAGGCCGTCCTTCGCCCGGGCGAGTTGTTCGAATTCCTCCCGGGAATGCCGGCGGCCGGATATGTTCAACTGGTTCGCCCGCTGGATCAACTCGTAGCATCGCAGAATCTGGGTTTCCGTTCTGGGGACGAAGACCTCGGCCTTCAGGTCGCAGCTTCGGAGAAAGTCCTCGTGATGGCCGTGAAAGGTTTCCGCGACGACCTTGCGGCGGGCTTCCTGCTGGTACATTTCCCGCCGCTTCCGGCTTTCTTCCGTGACAGGCACCTCCATCTCCGGCAGGCCCGGGAGGCCGGTCATTTGCGCTTCCGAGTACGTGCGCACTTGCGGCAAATGATGCTGCACTTCGCCGCGCTCGAACGCCGAGTCGTCGATCAGCGCGAAACTGTCGGGGTTGAGGTTCAACGCCGCCGCGATCTGCCGGATCGCATCGCTCTTGGGCCCCCAGGTGATTTGGGGCGCGACAAAGAAATGTTGAAGGCCTAGTCGTCCCAGGACATCCCATGCCGCCGTGTGATCGTTCTTGCTGGCGATGCTTTGCAAGATGCCGCGTCGGTCCAGTTCCGTCAGGGTTTCCCTCACGCCCGGCCGCAGCCGCAGCCGGTCCGGACCGTCCTCGATCAGGATGCCGTCCCAGACCGTGTTGTCCAGATCCCACACGAGGCATTTCACCTTGGCGACCGGTCGGGTTTCGATCGCGGGCGCGGAGGATGCCGGGGGTGCAGGCAGCCGGACGTATTGGACGAAGTTCAGCCAGGTGAAAATGATCCGCGACTCCGCGTCATTCTCCGGGTAGAGGAAAATCCGGTCCTCCCGCATGGGGGGCTTGGCGAGGTCGATGTTCAACCGGGCGTACGGCAGCCGGTGCAGGGTGTGCCCCGGTGGAAACAACAGCCCTTCCCGGAACCGGGTGGTGTTGTCCTGCACGATTTCCAACTGCAACCGCACGGCGCCGGCCTCGGGATTGTGCGCCTCGATCAGCAGTTCGTCGGGCACACCATCGCGGACCGCGTGCGCCTTCGCGTAGGAGGCGAGGAACCGGGTCCGGAAATAATGGTGCATGATGTGGAGGTTGATTTTCCGGAACGGAAACAGCGGGTTCCACAGTCGGGCCAGGGGACGGATCACGCGCAGCACCGCCGCGTCGAGCCGGACCAGACGTTGATAATCGGACAAGGGCAGAAGGCGATAAATCAACTTGGCTTCCAGCTTGCCCCAGCGCTTGAAGCGGAGGTCGGCGCCGTAATCCAGCAATCCGCGGAAATGCCGGTTGGGAACGATGCCGTTCCGGAAACGCGCGCACATCCGGTCCCTGCGCCGCGCGTAGAGCGGGCAGCTCTTGAAACAAATCGGGGCGAAACACTCGACGCAATGTTCTTCCCAGCGGATCAGATAAACGGCCGCGATGTCGGCGGGCGCGACGCGGCTCGTAAAACCGGGCCCGGCGGATTCCAGGTCCGCCTGCCGGGGGTCGTAAAAGTCAGTTTCAAACATGGAAGTTGTCCGGCCCGGCAGGGCCGGGCGTCACGGTCACCGTTTCATCCGCCGGAGCGCCTGCATCCCGCGCGTCAGTTGCCGCGCGCCTTTCGTGTAATAGTACGTCCAGTCATAGCCGCCGGCCAGCCGCAGTTCAAACGGCGAGACCGGTTCCTCGGTCTTCACCGCCATGCGCGGCACCTTGAAGCGATGCACCTGGCGAAGCGATTGCAGTCGCCGCAACTCCAGCGTGAAGGCGTGCTGATATCCGGCGTCGTTCAAACAGGCCAGGACCCGGCGGCTGCCCACCGAGTAGGGATGCGAGTAGGTGTCCACCGGACAGCCCAACTGCTGCTCGAGAAACTCCCGCGGCTCCCGCAGTTCCCGGAGAATCTCCGGCGTCGGCAGCGTATCGATCCGGCGATGACTGAGCGAGTGGGTGCCCACCGACCCGCCTTCCCGGAGGATCTGCCGCAGCATGTCCACGGACATGAACCGCTCCGCGCCGGGGTTGTCGCCGGTCATGAATCCGGTCGTCACGAAAAAGTGGGCGGAATAGCCCTGCTCACGGAGCAGGGGCCACGCCACGTCCCAGTTGTCGAGGTAACCGTCATCGAACGTGATGCATGCATAGCGCGCCTCGCCGGCGGTGTTCCCGGCCAGAAGCCGGAGGGCGTCCTTCAGCGAAAGAACCTGTTCGCCGTTGTGGCGGAGGACTTCCAGGTGCCGGCGGAACTGGGAGGCAGTGACGTGCGGCGTATCCGGGACGCTGGGCGGCGCGCCGTCGCGCGTCACGCTGTGGTAACACAGGAAGCGAACGCCCCGGTCGGCGTGCAGGCCCGCCCGGATTCCGCGGTACAGGCGGGCAAACGCTTCGGTCACGGTCCCGGATGTCATCATGGCAGTGTCAGGCAACCGGCAACGTGGGCGTGGCTGTATTCATCGGCGATTTCGGCGGCATTCTCGCCGCGGAATCGCCTGACGCCAAGCAGAAAAACCCCGGCGGGACGGTTGCCGCCAACGCCGCGCCTGCCGCTACTGCACGATGGGCGTGTCACCGGAACCGGGGCGGAACGGCCGGGAGGTGTCGATGTTCGCCTCACGCGGCGTTGCGGGCCGGCGTCGCCAACCGACGCCGGACCTCGCAACCTGCCGGTCGGGAACCGGCTCCCCACGGCCGAAAGGAACCGCGCCTACTTCGTCTCCTGCGCGAACTCGAAGTTCTTGCGCGTGGCCTGTTCGCGGATGGCGCGAAGCATGGCGGCGTCGAAGGCTTTGTCGCCGGACTGGCCGCCCTTCTTCAGTTCCCCGGCGATATACTTCTGGCGCTGCACGTTCAGGTCGTTGATCTGCTGCTGCACGTTGGCGCGCTTTTGGGCCATGGTCTCGAGGTGGGAGCGGCGCTGGTCCAGTGTCATCCCCTGCATGTCTGCCGGCAGATCTTCCGTCTTCACCTTCGCGAGATCGAAATCCTTCTGGCTCATGGCATCCACGAGGTCCCAGGACGAGTTGCGGTACTGGCCGCCGGCCTTCGCCACGGCGCGGCTTGCGAACGACGCCGGACTGGCCTTGGCGGCGCTGGAATCGGCCGCCATTTGCATTTCCCGGCCCGTGGCGCCCCGCGCGCCGTAGGCGACATAGGTCGTGTTGATTTCGCCGCCGAGGGTCGCCAGTTTCTGGTCGAACGGCGTGCTGACCACGATCGTGCCGCGGTTCTGGTCGATGCTGGCGAACTGGCCGTCCGCCGCGCGCGCCACGTCGCGCCAGCCGGCAGCCTCCGGATGGGTTCCCGGGCCGCAATAGATGGCGTTGACGATGACGCCGTGGGTGATGGCGTCCTTGCATACGTCGGCGGTTTTGTACATCGGGTCCTGCGTGGCCGGTTCGTTGCCGGCGACCACGATGATCTTGAGGGCGGCCTTCTCGGGGCTCCACGGCTGTTCCATCACGCTCGTGCGGACGACGCGCGCGACGTATTCGTCACCTCCGTTGGTGGTCAGCGCAGTGAGCTTCCCATAGACCGCGTCCAGGTCGTCGGTCAGGTCGATTTGCTTGCGGACGAAACCGGTCTCCTGGCCGAAGGCGGGTGTGCCGTAGGCGTAGAGCCCGACGCGCAAGTGCGGCTTCGGTTTGGCCTTGGCGAGTTCGTTGACGATGTCCCAGAGCTTCTGTTTGGCGGCGTTGATCAGGCCGTCCATCGAGTTGCTCGTGTCGAGGCAGATGACAAGGTCGATCGGCCGTTCCGCCTCCGGCGCGGCGGCGGACGCTCGGGCAACGAGACCCGCGGCCAGGGTGAGGGCGAGGAGCAGGGAGGTGGTTTTCATGGGAGAATTCCTTTCGGGTTATTCGGTGATTTCGTAGATGGTGTTGTCCAGGGCGAGCTGCACATTGCGGCCGATGGCGAACCACGGCTGCGCGTGGGGATGTTGCGCCACGAGGTCGAAATACTCCTGCGAGTTGAACTTCACCTGGACCCGCCGCGCGTTTGGCAGGGCCTGGGCGTTCGAGTCGATCCATTGCGTGCCGTTCTGGAAAAACGCGCGGCCATGAACGAAGCGTTGCTGCTGCGTGTACTGGGCGATCCGGGTCACGCCTTCGGCGGGCATCGGTGCGGCGGCGGTGACGCTTTGCTTGGCTTCGTCCTTGCCGACGGCAATTGCATCCGCCGCGTTGGACGCCATTTTGTACACGAGCGAGCTTCGTGCGCCGGAAACGGCCTGGCCGCCGGCGGCTTCGGTGTTCAGGCTCTTCCACGCCCGGCCCATCGCCAGCCGCCCTTCACGGTCGGCGTCGAAGTTTTGCATCGAGCGCTGCGCCATTGGCACCTTGCGCTTGGATTCGTCCTCGACGATGAGATAGGCGGTGTAGGGGGTGACGATGCCGTACTGGCGCGCGAGGTCGGTGACTTCATCGCGCAACTCGCGGTTCTCCCCGTGCCGCCGGATTTCGTCCAGCAGGAAGCCGATGCGCCGCGTGGCCCAGAGCCGCGGGATGAAGTCGTGCTCGGTGGCATGGGCCGGGAACGCCGTCTCGTCGGTAAACTTTTTCACGGCCCCGTTGACCGTGCCCTCGATGGTTACGGCCGCCGATCCCTGGCCGCTGTACCGCCCGACGACGATGAGCTGCTCGCCCTTGAACAGGTCCGGCAGCGGCGACGGGTACATCCGGCCCGGCTTGATGCCCCCGCTGAAGCGCAACACAGGATTGGCGAGCACGGGTTCCTTGATTTTCGTGAAGAAGCTGGAGACCTTCACCTCGATGTCCTCCTCCGGCAGCACGTACTGGCTGAACGCGCGGGCTTCCTCGGCGATGCCGTCGAGCAGGCGCGTGTTTACGTCAGTGCCGATGCCGAAGCAGAACACGCGCGTGTGGCCGCCGGTCCGCCGGACGCTGGCAAGGATTTGCTTCTCGTCCGTGACGCCGACCGTGGGCTGGCCGTCCGTCAGGAAGATGACGACATAGGGCCGGTCGGAGCGTTCGGGGCGCAACTCGGTCGCCTTGCGCAACGCCTCCTCCAGGGCCGTGCCGCCGATGGGTTTCAGGCCCTTGATGAAATCATACGCCCGCTGGCGGTTCTCCTCGCCGGCCTTGACGAGTTTGTCGAAGAGCGGCTCGGTTTCCGTCGAGAAGCGGATCACCTCGAACCGGTCGTTGTCGTTGAGGTTCTCCACGCAGAACTGGAGCGCCTTCTTCGCCTGCGCGAGCTTCTTGCCGGCCATCGAGCCGGAGGTGTCGAGCACGAACGTCACGTCCTTCGGCACCACCCGGGTGCTCTTGATGTCCGCGCCCGGCGAGGCGAGCAACAGAAAGTAACCGTCGCCGTCGCCGGCCTTGTAGGTCATCAGGTTCACCCCCACGTCGGCGTCCTCGGTCGCATAGACCACCTGGAAATCCGTGTCGGGCCGGACGTTCCGCGATTCAAACCCGACCGTCGCCCGGGTCGCCCCGTGACGGCGGATCTCCACGTTGTGGCTCGGCGAATAGATGGACTTGATCGGGTGCGGGGCGGACAACTCGACCTTCACGCTGACGTTCTTGACCGGCGCGGCGGAG
>CAZAAF010000083.1:0-3322 GCA_964482575.1 uncultured Verrucomicrobiota bacterium
ACGCGGGCGATCCTGGCGATGTGCGAGAACGTGGATTGGAACGTCGGCCGGTTGCTCAATAAGCTCGATAACCTCAAGCTAACCGACAACACCATCGTCATCTACTTCAGCGACAACGGCCCGAACGGCTGGCGTTGGAACGGCGGCATGAAGGGACGGAAAGGTTCCGTGGACGAAGGTGGCGTGCGCGCGCCCTTCTTCATCCTCTGGCCGGGCCACATCCCGGCGGGCGCGAAGATTCCCCAGATTGCCGGGGCGATTGATCTGCTGCCGACGCTGGCCGATCTCGCCAATGTCCCGGTCGTCAGCACCCAACCGCTCGACGGCGTCAGTCTCAAACCACTGCTTCTCGGAAACCCGCAGAACCCGGCCTGGCCGGAACGGATGATCTTCTCCCACTGGGCCGGCAAGGTGAGCGTGCGCACGCAACGCCACCGGTTCGTCGCGCCGGGGCAGTTGTTCGACATGACCGCCGACCCGGGCCAGTATCAGAACATCGCAAAGGACCAGCCCGAGGTGGCCGCGCGGTTGTCAGGTGCCGTCGAGAAATGGAAGGCCGAATTGCTGAAAGGTCTCGGCGAACAGAACTGGCGGTTCACCGTGGTCTACCGCGAGTTGCCCTTCACGCTGCTTCCGGCGCGCGACGGCGTCCCGCACGGCAACTTCCGGCGCAGTTCCAAGGCGCCCAACTGTTCATTCTTCACGAACTGGACCAGCCCCGACGACCGCATCACGTGGGACATCGAGGTGGCCACCGCGGGGAAATATGAAACCGTCGTTTACTACACCTGCCCCAAGGCCGATGTCGGCTCCGTCGTCGAACTGAGCTTCAACGGCAGCCGTCTCGAGACCACGGTGGCGGTACCGCACGACCCGCCGTTGCGCGGACAGGAGCACGACCGGTTTCCGCGCGAAGGCGAGTCACTTGTGAAGGATTTCAAGCCGATGCGTCTCGGCGTACTGGACCTGAAACCGGGCCGCGGCGAACTGACGTTGCGTGCGTTGAAAGTGCCCGGCAAGACGGTGATGGACGTGCGTCTGGTGCTGCTGACGCTGAAAAAGTAAGCCACTCCATCCCGGGAACGACACACCCGGCACGAGAGTCCGGCTCACTTGCCCTGTGTCAGCGACATCCGGAAGTCAATCTGGCGCGGCGCCGGGAAGTCGCGCCGGACGCGTTCGCGGAGTTTATCATCCACCGGGACTTTCCCCGCGGCGGCGATGCGTTTCTCCTGCCAAGCGAACCACAGTTCGGTCAGTGAAACCTCGCCCTCGCGAATGGTGGCAAAATCGTAATTGAACACGCGCTCGACGCCCTTGAGCCGGCCGGTTTCGATGGCGGCCCGGGCCCAGAGCAACAGCACGCGCTCATGGGCGCGCACCCCGGCCGGCAGTGTGGCCACGAACTCATACGCGTCGGCAAATCGTTCGGCTCGCTCAAGCGTCTGCAAATATTCGATCGCCAGTGGCGCGACTTGCGGGCCTGTCTGCCAGGCCTGCCGCATGAGTTCGCAGGCTTTCGTCTTGTCGCCGCGTCGTTCGGCCAGCACGGCGAGGTTGCGAAGCGTCCAGCCTGTCGGCTGGCATTTCAACGACGCCTGCCACGCCTTTTCCGCGCCATCGAAATCCAGCGCCTCCATCTGCAGGTTGCCGAGGTGCCATCCGCACAGCCAGTGATCGTCCTGGATTTTCTCCAGCAGCGGCCGCCACTCCGCCTGCGTCATCAACGCGCCCGGCTCCTCGCGCGGGTCGCGCGTGGGCAGCTTTTTCTCCTCCAGCAGCGCGAGCCATGGTGCCTGGTTTTTGCCGAGCGATTCCGCCGGAAACGGCAGTTCGGCGGGAATCGGGTCCGGCAACCCCTGTGCGGCACAACGCCGGCGCTCCAGCGCCGCCCAGCCGGAGCCGAGCCGCAGCGACCGTTCCGGCGCGCGGGTGGTGATGGCGACGAACGCCGCATCGAGCTGCTCGACGCGCGCCCGCGGCAATCTTTTCTCGATGGCTTCGTCGGCGGCCCGCCACGCGGTCTGCCAGTTCCCGTCGTGCACGCGTTTCGCATCGGCCTCGAGCAATCCAAACGCCTCGGTCCAGCCCCACGTGTCGCGCGCGGCCATCGGCACGCTTTCCATCTGTGTTCGCGCGAGACCCGCCTGGATTTCGATGTAGGCTTCGCCAGGTTGCGACAGAAACTCCTGCCAACGGCGGCCGCCCTGGCTCATGCCCCAAGCGAACAGTTTCCGTCCGCGCAAACGATCCGTGGAGGTTTCAAAAAGGCCCCGTCCCTCGCCGTCGAGCGCGGTCACCCACCGCCGCTGGGCCGGCGCGATCCTCGAGAACAGATCGTACGCGCGCGGCGACCGCATGGAATAGGTGTGGTCGTACCCTTCCCATTGCGGCATCGTCATCACCGTCAACCCACCTTCGTAACGATGGGTGATGACCGTATCCGCCGGGGAGAGGGCCCGCACGTTTTTGCCTTCGGGCACGGCGATGTTGGTCCACCAATACATCGGGATCTCGTGGTCGTGCGGATTCACCAGCCGCACGCGCGCAAAGAGGAACGGCGAGCCGGGCGGCAGATGGAAGTCAATCTGCCACGGGAAGCCGCGCACGCGGTCCCACTCGTACAACCGCAACACCGGCTCGCCTTCCGTGCCGCGCACCTCGGCGGCGAAGACGGGCGAGCAGGTCGTGAAGTTGTGGCCGCGCAGCGTCGTGTTCCACTCGATGCCGCCGCTGAACCAGGCGTTGCGCAGGGCGAGGTTGGCCGGCTGAAACACCGGGTTGCGCGTCAGGAGTTCGCGCCCGGCCGGCTTGTGGACCAGCGAGACCAGCCGTCCGCCGAACTGCGGCAGGAACGTGGCGCGCAAACACTCGTTTTCCAGCACCAGCGATTCAAAGGTGTGCGGCGTCTTTGTGCGGTTGTAACCGTCCTGCATCCGGTGCGGCAGGCATCGCCACGCCGTGCGCCATCCCATGTGCCGGCGATCCTCCTCCGGCATCGCCGGGTCGAGCTGCGGCACGTCGTCCTCCTTGTCGCCCCGGAACATCGGCAGCGGGTTCTCGGGCCCGACGTCCGCCGCGGGAAGGGTGTAGGGTTCCACACGGAGCGTGGTCGCCACGGAAATTGAAGCAGAACTCATGAGCAATGCCAAGGGAACCACGATAGCCGCAAACCGGCGAAAACGCCAAACGGCGGGGTTCAAGTGGATGCCTGCCAATCCGGAGCGTCGCTGGAGTATGGAGCCTGGAATCTGGAATTTCATTTTGCTTCCTTCGTTTGCTTCACCAACCGCTGCACGCCCCCGGCGATGCGACCTTCCAC